>NZ_JBVHVX010000008.1:0-65787 GCF_055564615.1 Agromyces sp. NPDC029043
CCTCCCCCCCTCCCCCCCCCCCTCCCCCCCTCCCCCCCCCCCCCCCCCCCGCCCCCCCCCCCCCCCCCCCCCCCCCCCCCCCCCCCCCCCCCCCGCGTTCCGCCCGGAGACCGCGAATCCCGGGTTTGCGCGGGTGCACCCGCACGAACGCGGGACTCGCCGAAGAAGCCCGTCGCCGCCGTGCCACCCCCGGCTCCCGAAGCCCGCGTTTCCGCGGGTGCACCCGCACCAACGCGGAACTCGCCGAAGAAGCGCGTCGCCGCCGTGCCACCCCCGGGTTCCCGAATCCCGGGTTTCGGCGGGTGCACCCGCACGAACGCGGGACTCGCCGAAGAAACGCGTCGGCGCCGTGCCACTTCGGTTGCCGAATCCCGGGTATCCGCGGGTGCACCCGCACGAACGCGGGACTCGCCGAAGAAACGCGTCGCCGACGCACGCCGCGAACGCGAGCGGGGCGGTCAGCCGCGCGGGACGCCGCCGTCCTGCAGGAACGCCAGCACCGCGGCCACCCGTCGGTGCACGCCCGTCTCGGGCAGGCGCAGCTTGGTGAAGATCGCGTTCACGTGCTTCTCCACGGTCGACGACGACAGGAAGAGCGACTGCTCGATGCCGGCGTTCGTGCGACCGCGCGCCATCTCGCGCAGCACCTCGAGCTCGCGCGGCGACAGCGCCGACAGCGGGCTCGACGCGGCCGCGCTGCGCCGCCGCACGAGCGTGTCGACGATCTGCGGGTCGATGACCGAGCCGCCCGCGCGCACCTCCCGCAGTGCGTGCACGAGGTCCTCGAGGTCGCCGATGCGATCCTTCAGCAGGTAGCCGAGCCCCGCCGAGCCGTCGGCGAACAGCGCGAGCGCGTAACTCTCGTCGGCGTGCTGCGACAGCACCACGACGCCGACGTCGGCGTGCTCGGCACGGATGGCGCGGGCCGCCTCGATGCCCTCCATGTGATGGCCCGGCGGCATCCGGATGTCGGTGAGCACGGCGTCGGGCGTGAACCGCCGGACCGCATCGAGGAGCTCCGTCGCGTCGCCGGTCCCCGCGACGACGTCCACCTCACCCGAATCCTCGAGCAGCCGACGCACCCCTTCACGGACGAGGTAGTTGTCCTCCGCGATGACGACGCGCAGCGTGCCCTGGTCATCCACCGCGATCACCGACCGGGAGGTCGACGAGCACGGTCGTACCGGCACCCGGAGGCGGGATCGGCGTCACGCGCACCGTGCCCCGCAGCGCGGCGACCCGGTCGCGGATGTTCGCCAGCCCGCCGTGCGCCGCAGAGGTCGCGGCCGATTCGATGCCGCGCCCGTCGTCGGTGATGGTGATCGTGAGATGCCCGTTCGAACGCGCCAATCCGACCGACGCGTGCGACGCGTTCGCGTGCTTCGCCGTGTTCGCCAACGCCTCGCGCACCACGTAGTACGCGGTGGTCTCGACCTCCTCGGGGTACCGCTCGGCGCGGACCGCGGCATCCGCCTCCACCGCCAGCGGGATCGGGAACCGCGCCACGCCCGACTCCACTGCGGCGACCAGCCCGTTGTCGCTCAGCACCGGCGGGTGGATGCCGCGCGCCAGCTCGCGCAGGTCGGTCAGCGTCTCACGCGCCTGGTCCTGCAGCTCGACCAGGTCAGCCGGCTGGAGCTGCCCTCGTTCGAGTCGGTTGCGCGCCAGCCGGAGTCCGGCGATCTGCGCCACGATGTCCTGCTGGATCCCGTCATGCAGGTCGCGCTCCAGCCGCCGCCGCTCGTCGTCCTGCGCCGCGACCAACCGCTCCCGGGAGGCGGTGAGCTCCTGCAACTGCTCCGCGAGTTGCGCCGTGAGGCTCACGTTGGCGACGGATGCCGCGGCCTGTCCGGCGACCGTGCGCAGCAGGGCCTGCTCCGCCTCGCTGTACTCGCCGCGCCGCCGCGGCCCCGCATCGATCCGCCCCAGCGTCCGGTCGGCGTGCACCAGGTCCACCCCGAGCGCCGGCTCACCCGCCACGTCACCCGCGATGCCCGCGGGTGCGCCGGCGAGTGCGCCATCCGCACCCGCCAGCCGGATGCGGACCCACGACGCATCCAGGCCCTCGCGGACCGCCGCGGCGAGGTGGCCCAGGAGGTCGCGCGGTTCGGCCGCCTGCTCGAGCCTCGCGCCGAGTTCGCTGAGCATTCCGAACTGTCGCTCGCGGTCGCCGAAGAGCGCCCGGTGCAGCCGATTCTGCATCCAGCCGCGCACGGGCAGGAGGACGACGGCGAGCAGGGTGGTGAGCAGGATCGCCGGCACGACTCCCAGGGGCGGACTGAGCAACAGGGCCGGCGTCGCCACGCCGGCCGCGTAGACGACGGTGATGAGCAGGATGGACGAGCGCTCGGCCCGCGCCGAGCGCTGGCCGGGCGCGATGTCGAAGGCGCCGTAGCGGAGGATGCCGTGGATCGCCGCGATCGGAATGGCGAGCATCGACACGTAGACGAGGAGCTCCACGCCTCGCAGGTCCGGGAGGAAGGTCCACAACGCGAACGCCACGATCGCGAAGGCGACGGCGAGGGCGATGACGCGCGTGCGGGCGCGCACCTCGGGCGCCCCGAAGACGGCGCGCGAGACCAGCACGGCCAAGCCGAGCACGACCGCCACCCACGCCTGGACGACGAGGTAGTACACCAGCGGTTCGGCCCATTCGAGCCACGGCACGGCGTAGGGGTTCGGGATCGTCTCGCCGCTGATCCCGAGGAACGGTGACGTCACGACGTGCGGCGTGGTGAGCAGGGTGAGGGGGCCGGAGAGGACCGGCACCCAGAGGAACCCGACGGCGATCCGCTCCCACCGCCGCTCGGCGACCCCGTCGGGGAAGGTCGCGAACACGATGAGCAGCGTCGAGGTCGCGACCGCGTCCGCCGTCAGGCCGATCATGTTGAAGAGCGGGAACCATGGCGCGGCGAGGATCTCGGGTTCGGTGTGCACGAACGTCTCGTACGCCGACCCCACCAGCAGGGCGGTCGCGCCCAACGCGACGAACACCGCCACCCGCGACGACGAGACGGTGAGCAGCCAGATGCCGAACACGAACAGCGGCAGGATTCCGAGCAGCGGCCAAGCGAGGCCGTGATCCGACACGCTGTCGACGTGGGTGAATCCCCGGACGACCACGACGTAGGCCAGGCTCGCGACCCCGATCGGGCCGAGTATCCCCAGGCACACCCACCTGCGTTCCACGGTTCCATGGTCCTCCTCCGGGACGGCGAACGGGAGGGGGCGCTCCACGACAGCCCTTGGCGGCTGGCCCCCATCGGCCGTGCGGCGGTCCGCCACGCGGCATCCGGTTCGCTTCGTTCCGGCCGCGGTCGCGTGCGACGAGGGTGTGGGTCGAGCGGATGCCGCGACGAGGCGCCGCACGAAGGAGAAGGCATCATGCGCAGGCTGTACACCGGACTCGCCTGGACCGTCGCCGGAGCCGTCGTCATCCAGGCCGCGGCGATCGCGTTCGCGTTCGGCGGCATGCTGAACCTCGTCGCCGAGGGCGGCGTGGTCGACAAGGCGCTGCTCGAGAGCTTCCAGGCGGCCGGCGTCGGCGAGGTCGGCTTCCTGATCCACGGGGTCGTCGGCGGCGTGCTCATCCCGCTGGTCGCCGTCGCGCTGCTCATCGTGTCGTTGCTCGTCCGCACCCGCGGCACCACGCTGTGGGCGGCCATCGTACTCGGCCTCGTCGCGCTGCAGGTCACGCTCGGCTTCTCGATCACCGACACGCCGTACCTCGGCCTCATCCACGGGGCGAACGCGCTCGCGGTCGTCGCCGCGGCGTCGTTCGCGGCGCTCCGCACCAAGCGCCTCGGCGCGCAGGCTCGCGACGAGGAGGCGAAGACCGATGCCGTCGCGGCGTGAACTCATCCGCCGGGTCGCGCTCGGCACCGCGGTCGCGACCGCGGTCGGCGCCGGCGCGCTCGCGTGGAGCTCCACGCTGCTGGGCGAGTACTCGGTCATGGACATGGGCCGCGGCGACGCCGGAGCGGGCGAGCATGCCGGTCACGGAGACCACGCGCACGCCGCGGGTGGAACCGGCGCCGCCGCGCCATCCGGTGCCGTCGACCCGTCGGTGTCGGTCGACGTGACCTCGCTCACGGCCGACCCCGACCGCCCCGCCGACGTGCGCGTCGAACTCGTGGTGCGGCAGGAGCCGATCGACGTGCCCGGCGGCCGCCGCATCGACGGCTACACCGTGAACGGCACGTCGCCGGGGCCCGAGATCCGGGCGCGGCAGGGCGACCTCGTCGAGGTGACGCTCGTCAACGAGTCCGTGGCGGATGGCGCGACGCTCCACTGGCACGGCATCGACGTGCCCAACGCGGCCGACGGCGTCGCCGGCATCACCCAGAACGTCGTGCCCGTCGGCGGCCGCCACGTCTACCGGTTCACGGCCGACGACGCCGGCACGTACTGGTACCACTCGCATCAGGTCTCCCACGACCAGGTGCTCCGCGGGCTGCTCGGCGCGATCGTGATCGACCCTGCGACGCCGGCGGATGGCGCGGCCGACCTCGACGTCACCGCGCTCCTGCACGTGTACGGCGGCCTGCACACGCTCAACGGTCGCGTCGCCGACGCGCACGTCGACGCGACGCCCGGATCGAGCGCGCGCGTCCGCGTCGTCAACACCGACCAGGGAACGGCCGCGGTCTGGTCGGCGGCGCCGTACCGCGTGCTCGCGATCGACGGCCGCGAGGTGCACGAGCCGACCGAGGTCCGCGATCAGCGCCTGCTCATCCCCGCGGGCGGGCGAGCGGATGTCGCGGTGCGCGCGCCCTCGGACGGCAGCGCCGTGCGCCTGCACGTCGGCGGCGCACGCAGCGTGCTCGTCGGCGGCGACGACCCCGAGCCCGAGTCATCCGCCCCGCCCGCACGCCAGCCGAAGGACACCCTCGACCTGCTCGCCTACGGCACGCCGGCGCCCCTCGACTTCGACCCGACCGCACCCGATCGCGCCTACGACTACGTGATCGCCCGCCGCTTCGGCCTCATCGACGGCCGGCCGGGCAACTTCTGGACCATCAACGGCCGCATGTTCCCCGACGTGCCGATGTTCCACGTCCGCGAGGGCGACGTGGTCGCAATGCGCATCGAGAACGCCTCGGGCGACGTGCACCCGATGCACCTGCACGGGCACCACGTCGTGGTCCTCGCGCGCGACGGGGTGGCGGCATCCGGCAGCCCCTGGATCGTCGACTCGCTCGATGTGCACCCGGGCGAGCGCTACGACATCGCGTTCGTCGCCGACAACCCCGGCATCTGGAGCGACCACTGCCACACGCTGCCGCACGCGGTCGACGGCCTCGTGGCGCACCTCATGTACGAGGGCGTCGGCACGCGGTTCACGATCGACGGAGCGGCCGGAAACCGGCCGGAGTGAGCGCGGCCCCGGCGCAGCTCCGATGGCACGCTGCCCGTCGCCGCCGTAGGATCGTCTCGAGGGCGCCGAGCATGCCATCGACCGGGGAATTCTTCGACGAACTGGGCCGCCGCGGCCACGAGCCGCTGCTGCGGCGGGTGAGCGCGACCATCCGGTTCGACATCGAGGACGGCGCGGCGACCGAGCACCGCACGGTGCGCATCGAGCGCGGCGACCTGCGCGTGTCCGATGAGGCGGCGTCCGCGGGATGCAGCTTCACATGCAGCCGGGCCGAGTTCGACGACCTCGTCGCCGGGCGGACCAGCGTCATGGCGTCGCTGCTCCGGGGCGCGCTCATGGTCGACGGCGACCCGGAGCTCCTGGTCCTGGCCCAGCGGCTGCTCGCCGGCGCGCCGCACGCGGTACCCGCCCGGGACGCGAGCCGCGCGGACGGCACGAGCGGAGGAGGGACGGCACGATGACCGACGGGCTCGTGCACGTCCTCGAGGGCAACACCTTCGTGGTCAGCGATCGCCGCGGCGACATCGAGGCCTCGGCCACCGACCCGACCGGCCTGTTCGCCTGGGACACCAGGTTCCTCTCGCGCTGGGTGCTCACGATCGGCGGGCAGCGGTTGACCGCGCTCTCGACCGACGACCTCAACTACTTCGAGGCCCGCTTCTTCCTCGTGCCGGGGACCGGCACGGTCTACGTCGACGCGAAGCTCACCGTCATCCGGCAGCGGGCCGTCGGCGACGGCTTCCGCGAGCGCATCACGCTCCTCAACCACGATGAGCTGCCGCTCGACGCGACCGTCCGGATCGACGTGGGCTCCGACTTCGCCGACCTCTTCCAGGTGAAGGACGCGCTCGCCAAGCAGGGCACGTACGCCACCCGGATCGACGACGGGTCGCTCGTGCTGTCCTACGAGCGCGACACGTTCCACCGCTCGACCACGGTGTCCACGTCCGAGCGGGCGGCCCGTGTCGACGAGGGCGGGCTGGAGTTCGACGCGGCGATCGAGCCGCACGGCTCGTGGTCCACCGAGTTGCATGTGGCTCCGGCGACGGCGCGGCACGGCGCCCGCACCATCCTGGTCGGGTCCGATGCGGCCACGCGCGCCGGGCGCAGCCGGGAGGATGACCTCGATGCGTGGCTCGCGGCCGCGCCCAAGCTGGTCACCGACTCGGACGCGCTGGACCTGACGTACCGGCGCAGCCTCATCGACCTCGCGGCGCTCCGCTACTCGCCGGTCATCGCCGGAACCCGGAGCCTCCCCGCCGCCGGCCTGCCGTGGTTCATGACCATGTTCGGCCGCGACAGCATCTTCACGAGCCTGCAGGCGCTGCCGTTCACGCCGGAGCTCGCGGCGACGACTCTGCGCGTCCTCGGCGACTGGCAGGGCACCCGCGTCGACGACTTCCGCGACGAGGACCCCGGTCGGATCCTGCACGAGATGCGCTACGGCGAGATGACCGCGTTCCAGGAGCGCCCGCACTCGCCCTATTACGGGACCGCCGACGCCACGCCGCTGTGGCTGGTCCTGCTCGACGAGTACGAGCGGTGGACCGGCGACGCCGACCTCGTCCGCGAGTTCGAGCCCGAGGCCCGGGCGGCACTGCGCTGGATCGACGCGTACGCCGACCTGCAGGGCAACGGCTACATCGCCTACCGGCGCCGCAACGAGCAGACGGGGCTCGAGAACCAGTGCTGGAAGGACTCCTGGGACTCGATCTCGTACCACGACGGCCGGCTCCCCGGGTTCCCCCGGGCCACGTGCGAACTCCAGGGCTACGCGTACGACGCGAAGGTCCGGGCGGCGCGCCTCGCCCGCCGGTTCTGGGGCGATCCGGCGTTCGCCGACGAGCTCGAACGCCAGGCCGCCGACCTCAAGCAGCGGTTCGACCGCGACTTCTGGGTCGAGGACGGCGACTACCACGCGCTCGCCCTGGACGCGGACGGCGGACGGGTGGACGCGCTCTCCTCGAACATCGGGCACCTCCTCTGGAGCGGCATCGTGAAGGAGGACCGCGCGCCGGCGATCGCGGCGCACCTGCTCGGTCCGCGCCTGTTCTCGGGCTGGGGCGTCCGGACGCTGGCCGAGGGCGAGGCCCGGTACAACCCCATCGGCTATCACGTGGGCACGGTCTGGCCCTTCGACAACTCGTTCATCGCCTGGGGTCTGCGCCGCTACGGCTTCAAGGCCGAGGCGGCGCGCATCGCGGCGGGCGTGCTCGAGGCGGCGGGTTTCTTCGAGGGCCGGTTGCCCGAGGCGTTCGGCGGATACGAGCGCTCCGTGACGCGGTATCCCGTCCAGTATCCGACCGCCTGCAGCCCGCAGGCGTGGTCGACCGGGGCGCCGCTCCTCTTCCTGCGCACCATGCTCGGACTCGAGCCGATCGACGACCACCTCATCGTCGACCCCGCGGTGCCGGTCGGCTTCGGCCGAATCGAGCTGCTCGACATCCCCGGCCGGTGGGGCCGCTTCGACGCGTTCGGCCGCGGCATGGTCGAGGTCGGCGGAGGGCGGTGACGCCGGGCAGCCGCCCCGCGTCACTCCTCGCGGACGGCCCCCGATGCCCTCGGCTGCCCGCCGAACCCGCCGACGAGGCGCGCCCGGCGGTGCCGCGGCCGCGGCTGACGGCCGGCCGCTCCTCCGGTCCCGTCCGTGTGGACGGCTGATGTCCGAGGTCGATGACATGCTGGACGCATGGCGATCGAGGTGCGCCCGGCCACCGTCTTCGACGATGTCGCCGCCGTCGTCGGCCCCAAGCGGCCCGACGCGAACGTGTGCTGGTGCCTGAGCTACCGGCTCCCCACGTCGAAGGAGAACCTCGCGCTGCGCGGGCCGGCGCGGGGCGAGCGCGTCGCCGAGCTCGTACGACAGGATCCGCCGCCGGGTGTGCTCGCGTACGACGGCGACGAGGTGGTCGGCTGGGCGGCGGTGCACCCGCGCGCCGACACGAGCTTCGCGACCAACCGCAAGATCCCGCACGTCGACGAACTCGACGTGTGGTCGATCTGGTGCATCCGGGTCCGACCGGGTCACCGCAAGCAGGGCATCTCGCACCACCTCCTCGCCGGAGCGGTCGAGTTCGCCCGCTCGCACGGCGCGCCCGCCGTCGAGGCCTACCCGGTCGACAACCGCGGGGCCAAAGTCGACCTGACCATGGCGTACGTCGGCACGCGGGCCCTGTTCGAGGCCGCCGGCTTCGTCAAGGCGGCCGACACCGACTCGGTGATCAACGGCTTCCCGCGGGTGCTCATGCGGCTCGACCTGCGCTGATCGCGGCGCAGGGGCCAAGATCGACCCATGGGCATGCGTGAGGTGCCGACCGACGTGGCGGTCGCCGTCGACATCGGCGGCACCAAGGTCGACGCCGCACTCGTCGACTCCGGCGGGCGCATCGTGCCGGGCACCCGCCACCGCGCCCCCACCGGGCCCGGGCAGACCCCCGACACCTTCGCCGCCGCGATCGCGTCGGTCTGCCGACTGGCGGCGGAGGCCGCGGGCCCGGCGCACCGCGTCATCGGCATCGGCATCGGCACCGCCGGGCCGCTGCGCGGCGACGGAACGCACGTGTCGCCGCTCAACATGCCCGGCATCCGCGAATTCCCGCTGATTCCGGCGGTCGACGGCCTCGTGCCGGGGGCGCCCGTGCGCGTCGCCCTCGACGGCACGTGCATCGCCCTCGCCGAGCTGCGCTTCGGCGCGCTTCGCGGCGTGCAGAACGGCATCGCGATGGTGGTCTCGACGGGCATCGGCGGCGGCATCGTGATCGACGGTCGCGTCATCCGCGGCGACACCGGCAACGCCGGTCACGTCGGCCAGGTCTGGGTGCGCCGTCTCGGCCCGGCCGAGCCGGCTCGCGCGAGCGTCGAGGGCGTCGCGTCGGGGCCCGCGACCGTGCGGTGGGCGAATGCGCACGGCTGGACCGGCCCCGACGGGCGGGCGCTCGCCGCCGACTACCTCGCCGGCGACGCGGTCGCGGTGCGCGCGGTGCACCGGTCGGCCGAGGCGGTCGGGCAGGCGATCGCGGGCTACGCGGCGCTGCTCGACCTGCGGACCGCTGCGATCGGCGGCGGCTTCTCACGCGTCGCCGACGACTACCTCCCGCTCGTCGAGGCAGCCGCGCACCGGGCCGCGCTGCTCCCGGCCGCCGCCGAGCTGCGCGTCGTGCCGGCTGAGCTCGGCGACGACGCGCCGCTCGTGGGCGCCGCGCTGCTCGTGCACGACCCGTGACGACCAGCGGGGCGCCGGGCCGGCTGAGCGCCACCCTCGCCATCCGCTCCGCCGTTCGTCGCGCGGGCACTGCCGTTCGTCGCGCGGGGACTACCGGCTAGGGCCGATCGTGCGCTATCGTCGGTTTCCTGACTGAACGATCGGTCGGCAAACCCCTCGGCGCACCACCCTCGCGCTGGATCACCCGAGTCCCGCATGAACAACGGAGTTCACCCAATGACCTCAACATTCCACGATGAAGCCGAGCGCACGGGCCGCATGCCCTCCGAGGAGCGCAAGGTCCTCGCCGGCACGCTCGTCGGCACCTCCATCGAGTGGTACGACTTCTTCATCTACGCGCAGGCTGCGGGCCTCGTGCTCGCGCCGCTCTTCCTCGCGCCCGTGGCCGAGGCGAACCCGGCGCTCGCGCAGATCCTCGCGTTCGCGACGATCGGCATCTCGTTCCTGTTCCGGCCCCTCGGCGCCGTCGTCGCCGGCTACCTCGGCGACAAGATCGGCCGCAAGAAGATGCTCGTCTTCACGCTCATCATGATGGGCGTCTCGACCTCGTTGATCGGCTTCCTGCCCACCTACGCGGCGATCGGCATCGCGGCGCCGATCCTGCTCATCACCCTCCGCATCCTGCAGGGCTTCTCGGCCGGCGGCGAGTGGGGCGGCGCGGCGCTCATGGCCGTCGAGCACGCCCCGAACAGCCGACGCGGCTTCTTCGGCTCGTTCCCGCAGATCGGCGTGCCGGTCGGCATGATCCTCGCGACCTTCACGCTCTGGGTCATCACGTCGTCGATGTCGCCCGAGGCGTTCCTCGAGTGGGGCTGGCGCATCCCGTTCATCCTCTCGATCGTGCTCATCGTGGTGGGCTACGTGATCCGTCGCGCCGTCGAGGAGAGCCCGGTCTTCAAGGACCTGCAGCGCCGCCAGAAGGAGTCGTCGGCGCCGCTCGGCCAGCTGTTCCGCCACAACACGAAGAACGTGCTGCTCACGGCGCTCATCTTCATCGGCAACAACGCCGCGGGCTACCTGCTCATCGCCTTCTTCGCGACCTACGCGGTCACCGTGCTGGGCATGGACCGTCCGACGGTGCTGCTCGCGACGGTGCTCGCCTCCTTCGGCTGGCTCGTCTTCACGATGTTCGGCGGCCGGCTCTCCGACCGCCTGGGCCGCGTGCGCACGTTCCAGATCGGCTACGGGTTCCTCGCACTGTGGGCCGTGCCGATGTGGTTCCTCATCGACACCGGCAACATCGTCTGGTACTTCGTGGCGCTGTTCGTCATGACGTTCGGCCTCGGGCTCTCCTACGGCCCGCAGGCGGCGCTCTACGCCGAGATGTTCCCGGCGAACGTGCGCTACTCGGGCGTCTCGATCGGCTACGCGCTGGGTGCGATCCTCGGCGGCGCGTTCGCCCCGATGATCGCCGAGGCGTTGCTCTCCGCGACCGGCAACTCCTGGACGATCGGCGTGTACATCGCGATCGCGGCGCTGGTCTCGCTGGCCGCGGTCTCGGTCGTCAAGGAGACCAAGGGCACCGACCTGAAGGTCTGACCCGGGGGTCGAGCGAGGGGCGGATGCCACGCGGCATCCGCCCCTCGTCGTACCCTCTCCGGCCGCCGGCCGGCGCTCACGGCGAGGGTTCGACCCGCCGCCCCGCCGATTCCTCGAGCGCACGGATGAGCGTGCGCGAGTCCCACGGCCCGATGTGCCGGACCCCGCCGATGAAGAACGTGGGCGTCGAGTGGAGGTCCATCATCTCGGCGTCGAGCTGGTCCTCCTCGACGCGCAGCACCGCCCGCGGCGAGCGGAAGTCCTCGATGAACCGGTCGACGTCGAGGTCGAGCTCGTTCGCGTACCGGCACAGGTCGTCGGCGGTCAGCGCACCCTGGTGGGCGAACATGATGCGCGCCATCTCGAGGTAGCGCCCCTGCATCGCGGCGGCCTCGTACGCCTGCGCGGCCTCCTTCGCGTGCGGGTGCACCGACTCGAGCGGCAGGTGGCGCCAGACCCAGCACACGTCGTCGCCGAAGTGGTCGATCACGGCGTCGATGGAGCCCGTGGCGCGGCTGCAGAACGGGCACTCGAAATCGCCGTACTCCACGATCTGGTACGGGGCGTCGGCCCGGCCGCGGAAGTGGTCGCGAGTGGGATCGAACGGTCGCGCGAGCACCTTGCCGATCGGTTGCGGCGGTGCGAGGCGGTCGGCGATCGCGAAGATCGCCCAACCGAGCGTGAACGCGATGACGGAGGCCGTGAGCACGCCGACGCGCGCGAGGTCCTGCATCTCGGGGTCGTCGATCGCGATGGTCACGATGAAGAGCGAGATCGTGAAGCCGATCCCCGAGAGGGCCGCGCCCCCGGCGATGCGCGGCATCCCGAGTCCCGGTGCCAGGCGGCCCAGTCCGGTCATCCGCATCACGGCGGTGGCGCCGGCGATCCCGACGAACTTGCCGACGACGAGGCCCGCGATGATGCCCCACACGAGCGGCGAGGCGACCGCGGCGCCGAGCGTCTCGGCGTTGAGGTGGACACCGGCGTTGGCGAGTGCGAAGAGCGGCAGCACGAGGAACGAGATGTACGGGCCCCATGCGGCCTGGAGCCGATCGTTGATCGACAGCGAGTCGCGCAGGCTGCGGGCGACCGCGGCGGCGTAGGCCGCGTTCGGCGATTCGCGGAACGCCTGGGAGAGCTCGGCGGAGCGCTCGACATCGGTGCGCCGCGGCGGGAACACCGGGATGAGCAGTGCGACCGCGACCCCCGCGAGGGTCGGGTGCACGCCCGCCGCGGCGATCGCGAACCACAGCGCGGTGCCGAGCGTGGCGTAGGCGATGCCGCGCCCGGCCCGCAGGAATCGCACGAGCGCGATCGCGACCATGAGCACGACCGAAACGACGAGCGGCACGACGTCGATGTCCGAGTTGTAGAACACTGCGATCGCCAGCAGCGCGCCGATGTCGTCGACGACCGCGAGCGTGAGCAGGAACGCCCGGAGACGGGCGGGGAACTTCGGCCCGATGATCGCGAGTGCGCCGAGCAGGAACGCCGTGTCCATCGAGATGACGACGCCCCACGCCTGCGCCTCGCCCGACGGCCACGCGATGGCGAGGAAGATCAGCGCGGGCACGACGAGCCCCGCGGCGGCGGCGACGACCGGCACCACCGCACGCTTGGGGTCGGTCAGGTCGCCGAGCGTGAACTCCCGCTTGACCTCGAGCCCGACCACGAAGAAGAAGAGCGTCATCACGGCGTCGTTGACGACGTGATGCAGCGTGGTGGTCAGCACCATGTCGCCGACGCCCAACTCGACGGGCATCTCCCAGAACAGCTCGTAGGTGTCGCCCCAGGGCGAGTTCGCCCACACGATCGCGATGACCGTGAACAGGAGCAGCAGCGCCGCGGCCGCCCGATCGCCCGTGCCGAAGCGCAGCCTCGCGTGCCACGGCGTCGTGGTCGTCGTGGTGTCGGGTGCGGGGGCGGGCGCTGCGGCGCTCATGGGGCAATGCTAGAGGCGGATGGCGCGCGCCGGGCCAGTGCTGCGACGCAGCGCGCCGTTTGACTTCGAGCTCGCGCGGGATGAAACTGCCGATCATGAGCACGCATGGAGATGCCCGGACCGACGAATCCGAGCAGCGCAGCGTCGACGAGGTCATCGAGCGCCTCGTCGGGAAGTTCCCCCACGTCGATCGCGAGGAGATCCGTCGGATCGTCGACGAGGAGCATCACGGCTACGACGGCCGGCCCGTCCGCGACTTCGTGCCGGTGCTCGTGGAGAAGAGCGCCAAGCGCCGCGTGAAGGCGCTCGCGACGGCCTGAGGGGGCGCGCGCACCAACCACCTCGGTTGGCGCGGGCTCAGACTGCGACGACCGCTGCAGCCCTGTGCGCCCGGGCCGTCTCTTCCACCACGACACGCGCGCCGGTCCGGGCGGACTCGAGCACCGCCGCGGTCAGGTGCGCCGCGCGGAGGCCGTCCGCGAACGTCGGCAGCGTGTCGGAGGGGTCGCGGGTCAGTGCGGCGTACGCGTCGGCCACGAAGTCGTTGAAGCACTGCTGGTATCCCTGCGGGTGGCCTGCTGGCACCGGCTCGAGTCCGACGGGCGAGGCGAGCGCCTTGGCCGGGTTGCGAGTGATCAGGCGGCTCTCGTCGCGACGGCCGATCCAGGCGCGCTCGGGCAGCTGCTGGTCGAACTCGTAGCTCTCCTCCGGGCCGTCGAACGAGAAGTACAGCCGATTGTCGCGCCCGGCGCTCGCCTGGCTGACGACGAGCGAGCCGATGGCGCCGCGATCGGTCGTGAAGGTCAGCACGGCGCCGTCCTCGGTGAGGTTCTGCGCCGGACCGCCGTGGCGCTCGAAGGCGTTGCCGACGGTGGCGGTGACGGTGGTGATGCGCTGCCCCGTGACGAACTCCATGAGGTCGCACCAGTGCACGCCGATGTCGCCGAACGCGCGGCTGGTGCCGCCGGCGACGGGATCGACCCGCCAGTTCGTCTGGTCGGCGCCGGCGAGCCAGTCCTGGAGGTAGCTGCCGTGCAGCATCCAGAGCCGATTGCCGGGGGTGCGCCGGATCCGCTCCCGGATCTCGCGGACGAGCGCGGAGTACCGGTAGATGAACGGCACCGCGGCGACCGGCACGTCGGCCCGACGCCCGGCGAGCGCCTCGGCGTCCTCGACGCTCGTCGCAAGGGGCTTCTCCACGATCACGCCGATGCCCGCGTCCATGACGGCCTCGGCCTGCATGCGGTGCAGCGCGTTCGGCGTCGTCACATGCACGACGTCGGGGCGGAGGCCGATGAGCTCCTCGACGCTCGCGACCGGCACGGTGGCCGGACGGGCCGTCACGAAGGCCTCCGCCTTCTCACGCGTCGAGCCGGCGACGCCGACGAGACGGTGGCCGCCCGAGGCGATGGCCTGCGCGTGCACGCGTGCCATGAACCCGGTGCCGATGATCCCTGCGCGAACCGACATGCGATGCTCCTCTGGTCGTGATGAACCCTCACCACCAGTGTCCCGCAGTTGCGCCTGTTTCGCACATAAGTAGTTGCGATCCTGCGCATAAGGCGGAATGCAGTGCATTCAGCCCTCGTGGTTGTAGTACGGCCACGGGAGGAACCTCCGCTCCCCCCGTCGATCCGGCCCATGGAGGGTGATCTCGCCCGTTGCGGCCCACTCGACGCCGCGCGGGAACATCCGGATGAACTCGATGCGCCGGAACGTGTCGATGTCGTGACCGATCGTGATCGTGAAGCTGCGGCCCGCGCCGTACTCGTTGATCCACGCGATGGGCTGGTCGGTGTTCATGCCGTTCAACTCGGCGATGCCGCCTTCGGGAATCTCGACCGGATAGTGCGACATCGGCCAGACGGGCGCGTTCTCGTAGGCCTCCAGGTCGTCGAAGGTCGTCAGCAGCACCTGAGCGCCCTCGTAGAGGTTCACGCCCGTGAGGATGTCGTCGCCGGTCACCGTCCAGCGGGCGCTGATGCCTTCTGTGATCGGATGCCGCGGCTCGACGGTGTCGAGCTGCGCCTCGCCCCAAGGGCGGGGGCGGAGGCCGGTCTCATACGCGCTCAGCTTCGCGCCCCGCATGACGTTGTACTCCTCGGGATAGCCCCAGCGGTCCTCTTGGGCTGCGGACCCGTGGAACCACACGATGCCCTTACCGTCATCGTGGACGAACTTCAGGATCGCGGCATCCGTCTCCGCTCCGAATCCGACGGCCTTCTCGAAGAACCCGTCGCGACCCTCGAACACGACGACCAGCACGTCGTACTTGTCGATGATGTCGGCGCCGAGGCCGCGCGGGTCTTCGACGACGCGCACCCTGAACCGCCCGGTGTCCTCCAACAGGGTGGTGATCCACTCGTTGTGCAGCCGGAAGCTGCGGAACTCGTTGTCGTGCTCCCGGGTCATGTGCCCGGAGAGGATGAGCACGTTCAGCATGCCTGCCATCAGGGGGTCTCCGGTCCTCAGGCCTTACTCGAGAATGCCGCGTCGAACGCCGCGGCCGACGGCTCGTACGACGACAGCCGTCGAATGAACTCGAGCGCCTCGGGTGCGCCGGCCATCCGGTCCATGCCGGCGTCCTCCCACTCGATCGAGAGGGGCCCGTCGTAGCCGATCGCGTTGAGCATGCGGAACGCGTTCTCCCAGGGCACGTCGCCGTGACCGGTGGAGATGAAGTCCCAGCCGCGGCGCGGGTCGGCCCACGCGAGGTGGGAGGAGAGCCGGCCGTTGCGCCCGTTCGAGAGGCGCTTCTTGGTGTCCTTGCAGTGCACGTGGTAGATCCGGTCCTGGAAGTCCCACAGGAATGCCACCGGGTCGAGGTCCTGCCACACCATGTGGGAGGGGTCCCAGTTGAGCCCGAACGACTCGCGGTGCCCGATCGCCTCGAGCGCGCGCTTCGTCGTCCAGTAGTCATAGGCGATCTCCGACGGATGCACCTCGTGCGCGAACCGCACGCCGACCTCCTCGAACACGTCGAGGATCGGGTGGAACCGATCGGCGAAGTCGCGATAGCCCGCGTCGATGAACTCCTCCGAGGCCGGCGGGAACATCGCCACGGCCTTCCAGATCGACGAGCCCGTGAAGCCGGTGACGGTCTTCACGCCGAGGGCGGCCGCCATCCGGGCCGTCATCTGCAGCTCCTCGGCCGCGCGCTGCCGCACGCCCTCCGGATCCCCGTCACCCCACACGCGGCGGTTCAGGATGTCGCGGTGCCGCTCGTCGATGGGATCGTCGCAGACCGCCTGGCCGGCGAGGTGGTTCGAGATGGTCCAGACCTTCAGGCCGTTCCGCTCGAGGATGTCGCGTCGGCCCTGCACGTAGGCGTCGTCGTCCCAGCGGGACACGTCGAGGTGGTCGCCCCAGCAGGCGATCTCGAGGCCGTCGTAGCCCCAGTCGCCGGCGAGCCGCGCCACCTCCTCGAACGGCAGGTCGGCCCACTGGCCGGTGAACAGCGTGATCGGACGTGGCACGTGGTTCCTCCTCTAGTCTCCGGCGGGTTCGGCGACGCCGACCCACCGCGAATCGTGTGCGGCGCTCTCCTCCACGGCGGCGAGGACACGTTGAACGTGCAGCCCCTCGGCGAACGTGGGGTGCGGGTCGGTGCCCTCGGCGATCGCCTCGACGAGGTCCTTCACCTGATGGCTGAAGCCGTGCTCGTAGCCGAGCATGTGCCCGGCCGGCCACCACCCGGAGACGTACGGGTGCTCGGGCTCGGTGGCGATGATCCGCGTGAAGCCCTGCACCTCGTTCGGCGCCGTCCGGTCGTACCAGTGGAGGACGTTGAGATCCTCCAGGTCGAACGCGAGCGCGCCCCGGTCGCCCGAGACCTCGATCGCCAGCGCGTTCTTGCGGCCGGTCGCGAACCGCGTGGCCTCGAACGAGGCGAGCACGCCCGACGCGAACCGTCCGGTGAAGATCGCCAGGTCGTCGACGGTGACCGGGCCGCGGCCTTCGCCGGCCGTGCCCGACAGGCCCGATCCGGACCCCTGCACCGGACGCTCGTGCACGATCGTCTCGAGCACGCCCGACACCGACGTGAGGTGCTGCCCGGTGACGAACTGTGCGAGGTCGATCGCGTGCGCGCCGATGTCGCCGAGCGCACCCGACCCGGCGTGCTCCTTCTGGAGGCGCCATCCGAGGGGCATCTCGGGGTCGACCAGCCAGTCCTGCCGATAGCTCGCGCGCACCTGCTGCACCCGGCCGATCCGGCCGTCGGCGATCAGGTCGCGCATGAGCGTGACGGCGGGCACGCGTCGGTAGGTGAAGCCGACCATCGAGCGGATGCCGCGTGCGGACGCCCGCTCCGCGGCATCCGTCATCGCCTCGGCCTCATCGACCGCATTCGCGAGCGGTTTCTCGCACAGGACGTGCTTGCCGGCCTCGAGCGCGGCGATCGCGATCTCGGCGTGCGACCCGCCGGGGGTGACGATGTCGACGAGGTCGATGTCGTCGCGCGCGATCACCTCGCGCCAGTCGGTCGCCGACTCGGCCCAGCCCCACTTCGTCGCGGCATCCGCGACCGCCTCGGCGTTGCGCCCGACCACGACCGACATCTCGACGTCGGCCGGCAGGTCGAAGACCCGCGGCGCGGTGCGCCACGCCTGCGAGTGCGCGGCGCCCATGAAGCCGTAGCCGATCATGGCGACGCGCAGGGGCGGGCGGGGAGTCATGCCAGCACCACCTCGCGCTCGACGGGAACGCGGTTCGTGACGTAGCGGCCGGGGCCGCCGTCGACGCCCGGCATGATCTGCATGTAGAGCAGTCGCATCGTGAGTACCACCTCGACGGTGAGCTGCTCACCCTCCGCCGGGGTGCGGCCGAGGTCGATGAGCACATCCGGTCGGTCGGCGACGAACCAGAGCGTCTCCCACTGTTCGGGCAGCTCCTCGATGCGGTACTCGCGACCCTGCAGCGCGAAGCGCAGGCGGTCCTTGGAGATCGCCTCGCCGTTGACGGTCACCGCGACGTCGTCGACGGCCGAAAGCCAGAGGCTGCGGTACCAGGGCAGTTGCACCGAGACGGCGACGCCGCGGTCGGTCCGGCGAACGTCGTTCTCGGAGAAGAGGGAATCGTGCGTGGCCATGGCTGATCCTCAGGCGTAGGTGTCGGTGAAGAACTCGTGCGGCACCGGCGGGGCGGGCTCGAGCTTCTGCACCGTCTGCGGGCTGTACGGGTGGTTGGTCGAGGGCACCGGCTCGTCGGCCGGCGGCATGAAGACGGGCTTGCCGTCGTCGCCGAAGTACATGAGGTCGAGATCGAACGCGCCCTGGTTCTTCAGGCCGAAGCTGACCCAGTTCTCCTCGAACGGCGCACGGGCCAGCTCGTAGCAGCGGAACTTCCAGAACTTCCACTCGCCGTCCTGCTTGAGGAAGTCGATCGCGTACTTGCACCACACCCAATGCGCCCAGACCTTCTTGCCGAGCACTTCTCCGGGCGAGTACATGTCGGGAAACGCCTCGGCGACCTTGGGCTCGGTCAGGCCCGACTCCGTGCCGGCCATGAGCCAGACGCCCTTGGCGGTCTCGCCGTCGGCGGCGACCTCGATCACCGGGGTCGTCGTGGCGTGGAGGATGAGCTTGCCCTCGGGGTGGGGACGGTCGCGGTGGTAGCGGGTCACACTCTCCCATGTCGTGTACTGGCCGGCGTTGGTGTAGCGCGCGCGGATGCCCTCCGTGCCCTCCTTCACCCACAGCGGGATGATCTGCTCGTCCTCGAAGGCGTTGTGCAGGTACATGTAGCGGTTGAACAGGTTCTCGACCTGGCCGCGGTCCTCGGCGCGCTGCGCGAGCGCGCGGGCTGCGGAGACCTCCTCGCGGAGGGCGGCGAGCTCGGCCTGCAGCTCCGAGAGGGATGCGGGGGCCATGGTGGTGTCAGACATCAGCGGTCTCCTTGGATCGTTCGGCTACCGTGTCTTCGATGGCCTTGCGCATGAGCGCGTGCTGCTTCTTCACGAGATCGATCGGGTCGGCCTCGCCGAGGTCCTGGAAGGCATGCCCCTCCCACTCGCTGGAGAGGTATCCCCGGTATCCGCCCACCACGAACTGCTTCACGATGCGCGGGATGTCCATCGCCGGCTCCTGGCCGGACTCGTCGATGTCGTAGAACTTCGCGTGCACGTGGAAGATCTGCGGCATGATGTCGAGCCACTCCTCCGGCGGCACCAGGCCGTGCATGTTGAAGGCGAGACGCGTGAAGGGGCCGAACGTGAGCGGGTCGACGCCCTCGTTCGAGAGGTAGTCCTCGAACTTCTGGTTGCGCACGTGCATGGGCGTGGGCTCGTGCCAGACCTCGTCCATGACCGCGAAGTGCTTCTCGTCCATGCCCATCTTGCTCAGTTGTGCGAGCAGCGTCGGCGAGAGGCTGTGCATGGTGGATGAGAAGTCCGCGGTGAAGCCCAGCCGTTCGCTCTGCAGCTCGTCGTACATCTCGCGCATCTGCAGCACGGCAGGGTTGTTCGGCCCCGAGGGGGCGTGGATCTCGTACCCGAGGTACTGGTCGTACTGCTCGGCGAGCGGCAGGAGGCTGCGGAGCAGTTCCTTGCCGTGCGAGCGGATGACGACCTTCTTGAAGCCGAGGGTGTGCGCGGTCTTGAGCTGGCGCGCGAGGAAGTCGTGCTCCTCGTCGGGCGTCATGTCGCGGTCCTTGCGGCGCCCCATGTCGAGGTTGGTGCCGACGGCGCTCGCCTCGAGGCCGTACTTCTCGAGTGAGTCGAACCAGAGCTTGACGAAGTCGGCGTCGACATCGGGATATGTGCGCAGCAGCTGGGCGATGTTGAACTCGACGCCGGGGCCGATGCCGTTCTCGGCGACGGCGGCGATCAGCGTCTCGGGCGTGTAGAGCCCGGCCGCGAACTCGCTGGTCATCGAGTAGAGGGTCGTCCCGAGCTTGATGCCGGTGCCGGCGATGCCGGTGGAGGTGTCGGTCATGCCTGGACCGCCTTTCCGAGGTGGGTGTCGAGGATGCGACGCGCCTCCGCGGCATCCGTGATCATGCGGGAACCGGATGCCTCGGCGGCCGAGCGCTGCACGGCCTGCTCGGCCGCGATGATCTCGAAGGGACTCTGCCAGTTGTTCCAGTGCCATCCCTCGTACTCGCTCGAGACGGCGCCCGAGTAGCCGTTCTCGACGAGCAGGCGGATGAGATCGCGAACGGGGACGGACGGCTCCTCGCCGCGCTCGTCGATGCCGAAGAACTTGCCGTGCACGTGACGGATCCATGGCATGATCTCGAGCCAGTCGTCGACGCGCGCCGGGCCGAAGAGCCCGGTGCCGTTGATGGCGAAGTCGATGCCGAGGTCGGGGCGGCCGTTCTGGGCGGCGAGGCCGATGAAGGCACCGAACCGCTGGCCGTGCTCGGCCTGGTCGGCCGGCGGACCCTGCTCGTAGAAGGTGTTCCAGAGGTCGACGACCTTGGCCAGCAGCTCGTCGGACGCGCCGCGGCGACGGTACGCCTCGAGCAGCGACGGGGCGAAGCCCGTGACGGTGGCGCCCCAGTCCATGGTGAAGCCGAGGAAGGGCGAACCGACCTGCTCATAGCGGTCGCGCAGCGCGAGGATGCGCGGGTGCGAGGCGTACTGGTCGGCGTGCACCTCGAGCGCGAGCGTCACGCCGTACTGCTCGGCGATGGGGGCGAGCTGCTCCATCGAGTCGGGCGTGAGCGAGATCTGCACGCGCGCGATCGGGAAGCCGAGCTTGGCGGCCGCCTCGATCTGGCGCCGCATGTACTCGATGAGCTCGTTCTGCGTGAGCAGCCGGTCGCGGTGGATGCCGATGTCGGCGTTGACCGCGAGCGACGTGGTGACGAGGCCGACCTCGTCGACGAGCTCCCTGAACTCACCGGCGAACCGGTCGTCGATCTCTGGGAAGCCGCGGAAGCTCGAGAACCCGATGATCTCGAGGCCGGGGCCGTACCCCTCAGCGGCGACCTTGCGGATGAGGCCCTCGAGGTCGTACTCACGACCATGGAAGGCGCGGGTGAAGCTGTAGAGCGTGACGCCCTGGATGGGCGTGCCGAGTGCGGTCATGCCGCCACCGCCTTCCGTGCCGGCATCGTCTTGGTGTCGCGCTCCTCGATGTGGAGCGTCTCGCCGTCGCCGATGATGATGTAGGGGATGTAGAGCGTGAGCTCGACGCTCACCTCGTGCTCCGCGGCATCCGTCGCCACCGCAAGGTCGCCCGAGAGCACGGCGGAGTCGGTGGGGAACCACCACTCGTCGCTCGCGCCGACGAGCTCGGCGAAGGTGAACTCGCGGCCGTTCATCACCCAGCGGAGCGAGTCGGCGGGCGCCTCGACCCCGTCGACGCTGAGCGTCGCGCCTGCGATGCACGAGCCCGGCAGGGCGCGGTACCAGGGCATCCGGACCTCGACCGACGCGCGTGTGCCGTCGACGGTGAGCGTGCCCTGCTCGATGATGCGGTCGGCGATCATGCGGACCTCCTCGACTTCTTCGTCATGATTCCTACAATCTAATGTCTGTTTTCGACGGAAGCAAGTCCCGCGGCGAATTCACGGGCGATGACGCGAGCACCGCGGACGGCGAGCGCGACGCTCGTGAGCGTCGGGTTGCAGGCCGTCGGGGTCGGGATCACGTTGTTGCCCGCGACGAAGACGCCGGGTACCTCCCACACCTCGCTGTCGGGGCTGCAGACGCTGTCGCCGTCGTTGCGTTCGCCCATGCGCGTCGTGCCCTGGTAGTGCAGCGACGCGCCGAGCGGCATCGTGAACGGACGCGGGTCGAGCGGCTCCCCGACCGCCGCCCCGAGGCGCACGATCTCCTCGCGGGCCTGCTCGAGCACCTCGTGGTCGCGCTCGGTCAGGCGGTAGTGGATGCGCATGGCGGGCATGCCGTACGAGTCGACCTCGTCGTCGCTGAACTCGACGCGGTCCTCGCGCTGCAGATCCTTCGCGCAGAAGAGGCCGAGGCCGACGATCGAGCCGGGCACGATCGGGTCGTCCTCCGCGAGCGGGATCGGCGACGCGTCGAGCTGCATGATCTGGCCGTGGAACGGCTGCGTGTCGGTGTACGGCACCCAGCTCACGCCGCTCTGCTCGCTGAGACCGCCCTCGGGCGGCGCCGACTCCTCGGCGCGGTCGCTCGGGTCGACGTCGCGGATCCGGGCGGCGAACACCACCTGGGTCTGGTCGTTGAGGTAGCGGCCGAGCGCGTCGGGGCGGATGCCGCTGGCCCAGAGGAGCTGCGGCGTGCGCAGCGCGTCGGCGGCCACGACGACCGCGCGGGCGCGCACCTCGTGCTCCTGCCCGGTGCGCAGGTCCCGTACGCGGACGCCGGCCGCGCGGCCGCCGTCGACGAGCACGCGCAGGACGAGCGACTCGTCGTACAGGCGGAAGTCCGGGTTGGCGCGTGTCACGTCGCCGAGCACGACGTCGGAACCCGACCACACGAGGCGGCCGTCGGGTCGGCGGTGCACGGCCAGCGGCATCCGCTGCACGCGCGCCGCCGGTTCGCGGCCCTCGTCGACGGCCGCCGCGAGCCGCTCACGCACGAGGCCGGTGAAAGGCGCGCCGTCGAACGCGTCGGTCGTGACGCCGAGCAGGCGGTCGGCCTCGTCGAGCAGTTCGTCGAGGTCGGGCAGGAACGCGATGCGCTCGGCGCCGCCCGGCCGCGGGCAGGCGCCTGTCCAGTGGGCGGACATCCCGCCGACGTTGCTCGACATCGCGACGACCGGCAGGCCGTCCTCGCCGGGGAACGCGTAGCCGTCCTCGAGCAGGAAGGTGCCCGGGCGGGCGCGGCGCTCGCCGCTCTTGACCGCGCCGGGCGAGCTCACGGTGTCGGCGCCGGCACCCGGTCCCTCGGAGGCGCGCTGCGCAGCGGCTCGAGCGTCCGGGTCCTCGATGTTCTTGACGTGCGCGCCGGGCGGGTCGGACACCGTCGGCCCGACCTCGAACATGGCGATCGTGACGCCGGGCGCCTCCTCGCTGAGGATGCGCGCGTAGGCGGCGCCCGTCGGGCCGCTGCCGACGATCGCGACGTCGACGGCGTCCGGATACCGCGACTCGACTGCCGTGCTCATGCCGTCGCCGCCAGTTCGCGGATGAGGGCGACGGATGCCACGGACTCCTGCGTCGGGTAGTACTCGAGCCCGATCGGGCCGTCGTAGCCCGACGCGCGCAGGATCTCGAGGGTGCGGGCCCAGTCGAGCGATCCTGAACCCGGCTCGCCGCGGCCCGGCGTGTCGGCGAGCTGGACGTACTTCACGATGTCGCCGGCGTTGGCGAGCTCGACCGCCATGTCCTCGCCCTCGACCGCCGAGTGGTAGATGTCGTAGAGCACGCCGAAGAACGGCGAGTCGACCCCGCGGGCGACGTACACCGCCTCAGCGGTGCGGTCGAGCAGGGAACCGGGATGGTCCACGCGCACGTTCACCGGCTCGAGGACGAGGGTGATCCCCGATCCGTCGGTCTGCGCGACCGCCTTCTGGTAGATCTCGATCAGCTTGTCGAGCTGCACCTGGCGCTTCCATCCGCCGAATCCGGTGCCGCTGCCGACGACGATGCGCGGGCAGCCGAGATCCTGCGCGATGGCGACGCCCTCGTCGAGCTTGCGGAAGAACTCCGTGTGGTCCCACGGCGGGATCATGAACTGCGTGCGCGGCTCGGCGAGCTGGGCGGTGAGCTGCGTGCCGGTCTCGACGAGCGCCGCCTTGAGTGCGGGCAGGTCCTTCGGCGTCGCGGGGGCGTCCACCCCGGTCGGTCCCCACATCTCGACGGCGGTGAAGCCGGCCGCGGCGGCCGCGCGCACGCGGTCGTGGTAGTCACCGGCCTCGGTGAAGAGGAGTTCGATGTTGGGTGCGAGTTGGTACACGTGCGTCTCCTGGGATCGGAACCTGATGGGTCGTGAACGGCATGCACGGGAACCTGCGGCAGCACGTCCCGGTGCTCGACGATCCGGCCGTCCTCGAATCGGTGGGCGGTCCGCGTGCGGCGGATCAGCCCTTCAGGCCGCCCGCGAAGCCCTGGATGAAGCGCTTCTGGGCGAACATGTAGAAGGCGAGGATAGGGATCATCGAGATGATCACCACGGCGAAGATCTTGTTCCACGCAGAGACCAGGCCGCCGACGTAGGTGTACATCGCCACGGGCAGCGTCTGCGTCTCCGAGCCGCCGAGGAAGATCAGCGAGTTGAAGAAGTCGTTCCAGACGATCAGGCCCGCGAGGATCGCGACCGTGCCGGTGGCGGGCGACATGAGCGGCAGCACCACCCGGAAGAACGCCTGCGTCGGCGTGGCGCCGTCGATGACCGCCGCCTCCTCGTACTCGGTCGTGAGCCCGCGGAAGAAGCTCGCGTAGAGGAAGATCGACAGCGGCAGCAGGATGCCGATCCACAACAGGATCATGCCCAGCGCGTTGCCGGTCAGCCCCACCGTGCGGGCGCCGATGTAGAGCGGCACCGTGCCGAGCTGTGCGGGCAGGATGATCGCGATGAGCACCAGGTAGTACGTGAAGTTCGTCCACGCGCGGGTTCGGCGGGCGATCACGTAGGCCGTCAACGAGCCGAGCAGCACGAGTCCGGCGATCGCGCCGACCGTGATGATGACGCTGTTCACGATGCTCATCGGGATGCTGTTGCGGCCGGTCGAGGTGAGCACCTCGACGAAGGCGCTGAAGTCGACCGATGTGGGCGGGGCGACCGCACTGGTGGTCAGCACCTCCTGGTCGCTCTTCAGCGACGTGACGACGAGGAGGTAGAGCGGGAGCAGTCCGATCAGGGTCACGATCCAGACGAGCACCTCGCGGAACGCGGTGAGCTTGGTGTAGCGGAACATGTCAGGCCTTTCGGGCGTCGCGGTCGCGGGTGACGTACTGCTGGAGGATCGCGAACACGAGGATGATGACGGTCAGGACCAGCGCGAGCGCCGAGCCGAAGCCGAACTGCCCCAGCGAGAACGCCTGCTTGTAGACCTCGGTCGCCAGCGTCTCGGTCGCTCCGGCGGGACCGCCGCCGGTGAGCGCCAGGATCTGGTCGAAGATCCGCAGTCCCTGGATGATGCCGAGGGTGGTCGCGATCGCGATGGAGGGGCGGATGGCGGGGACGACGACGTGCCAGAAGCGGCCCCAGATCCCCGCGCCATCCAGGGCGGCGGCCTCCTCCACCTCGATGGGCACGCTTGCGAGGCCGGCGAGGTAGATCACCATGACGAAGCCGGTCTGCTGCCAGACGACGGTGATGAGGATGGCCCAGATCGACCAGGTCGGGTCGGCGAGCCAGACCTTCTGGAACTCCTCGAGGCCGATGAGCCCGAGGAAGCCGTTCAGCGGGCCGTCGAACTGGAAGATGAACTTCCACACGTACGCCACCGCCAGGGGGCTGAGCACGACGGGCATGAACAGCAGCGTCCGCAGGAGGTAGCGGGTCTTCAGCATGCGGTTGATGGCGAGCGCGTAGAGCAGGCCGAACACGTTCGTGAGGATCACGGAGCCGAACGCGAGGAAGAGGGTGTTCCACACCGCCCCGAGCAGGAGCGGGTCCTGGAAGATCCGCTCGAAGTTCTCCAGCCCGATGAAGTTCCAGTCGCCGAGGCCCGTCCAGTCGGTGAAGGCGAAGAACCCTCCCGTGAGGGTGGCGAGATAGTGCACCGCGATGACCAACGCGACGGCGGGCAGCGCCCACCACCAGTGGCCGAACTGGATCAGCGGCCGGCGTCCGCCGCGAGGCTTGGGCGGTGGCGTGTTCCGGGCGGCGGGCGGCACGGTGATGGTGCGGGTGCTGTCCTGCGTCGTCACAGTCATTTCGCTTCCTGACATCGTCGTCGCGGCGCCTCAGCGGATCGGGGCGCGTTACGGAAACTCTCCCACGCTTGTGTCGAAAACACACATTAGTTATCCCGATGGCGCGTATAAGTAGGGAGTACCTGAACGGCCGCTCGACCGGACATAGGGTGAAACCAGGTGCCATGAATCGATTCAAGGAGGTGTCGGTGACAAGCATCGTCGGTCTGCGCGTTGAGCACGTCGAGCGACCCCTCGGCGTGGGCACCGCCCGTCCCCGGTTCTCGTGGCAGCTCGTGTCGACCGGGTTCGACGTCGCGCAGGCGGCGTACGAGATCGAGGTCATGGAGACCGCCGGCTCCCGCGCGATCTGGCGCAGCGGCCGCGTGCCGTCGTCGCGCACCACCCTCGTGGAACACGGGGGCGACGACCTGCGGTCGACGACGAGGTACGCGTGGCGCGTGCGCGCCTGGCTCGACGAATCGAGCGATCCGACCGAATGGGCCCGGTCCGAGTTCGAGACGACCCTGCTCGGCGACGAACCGTGGAAGGCGCCGTGGATCGAACCCGCGCAGTCTCCCGTACGACCCGATGGAGCCTCGCGCTTCCACGAGCTGCACTCGCTCCGGATCGACACTCCGCCCGAGGATCGCCTGCTCCCGCCGCCGTACATCCGGCAGCGGTTCGACCTCGACGGTGACATCGCACGGGCCCGGCTCTACGCCACGGCGCACGGCATCTATCGGGCCGAGATCAACGGCTCGCCCGTCTCCGACGAGCTCTTCGCCCCCGGCAACGACAGCTACGACCGCCGACTCGCCGTGCAGGTCTACGACGTGACCGACCTCGTCGCTCGAGGCGAAAACGTCCTCGGCATGGTCCTCTCTGACGGATGGTACGCCGGGCGGGTCGGCATCCTCGGTTCAAGCCGCCACTACGGCGATCGCCTCCGGGCCACGTGGCAGCTTCGCGTGACCGACGCCGACGGCTCGACCCGCACGATCACCGCCGACGGCACCGCGGTGTGCTCGACTGACGGCCCACTCAGGTATGCCGACCTCGCCGTGGGCGAGCGCTTCGACGCCCGGATCGACTGGGCGGGTTGGAGCCGACCCGGGTTCGACGATTCGAAGTGGTCTCCGGTCGGGGTCGTGGAGCTGGAGCAGCCGCTCGTGCCGTTCGTCGGCGAGCCCGTCCGCCCCGTGCTGGAGCTGCCCGCGGTGGAGGTCCTCAGCACTCCCGCCGGCGAGACGGTCGTCGATTTCGGGCAGGTCATCGCGGGCGTGGTGCGCTTCCGGGTCCGCGGCCCTCGGGGCACCGTCGTGCGCCTCGAGCACTCGGAGGTGCTCGACCGGCACGGCGACTTCCTCATGAACATCGTGGGCCCGAACAAGGACCAGACGGATGTCTACGTCCTGGCCGGCCTGGACGGAGGCGAGACCTGGGCGCCGACGTTCACCTTCCACGGCTTCCGGTATGTCCGGCTCACCGGATTCCCCGACGACGTCCGGCCCGACGACTTCACGGCCGTCGTGACCTCGTCCGACCTCCGCGTCATCGGCGACTTCAGCTGCTCGGACGATCGGCTGAATCGGCTCCACCAGAACGTGCTCTGGAGCCAACGGGGCAACTTCCTCTCGATCCCGACCGACTGCCCGCAGCGTGAGCGCTACGGCTGGACCGGCGACATGCAGGTCTTCGCGCCCACCGCGGCGACCAACATGGCGGTCGCCCCGTTCCTCACCCGATGGCTCGCGAACGTCCGCGCCGACCAGCTCGACGACGGGCGGATCACCAACATCTCCCCCGACCCGCCGTCCCTTCGATTCATCGCCGACGGACCTCCGCCGAGCTACGACGACCCCATCATGCTGCTCGCCTCGTCGGCGGGCTGGGGGGACGCGATCGCCATCGTGCCGCAGGTGCTCTACGAGCACTTCGACGACGTGCGCGTGCTCGAGGAGAACTACCCCGCGATGGTGGCGTGGGCGGAATACCAGATCCGAAGCGCCGAGCGCGGACTCCCGCCGCGGCTCATGGGCGTCGACCTGGATCCGGACCGCCTCGAACGGCAGCACTACCTCTGGAACAACGAGCCGAACTTCGGCGACTGGCTCGCACCGAGCACGCTCAGGGGCCCGGACGGCGACCAGATCAACGCCCCGCGCCGGACCGGCGAGGTGGTCGGGTCGCTGTACCACGGGCACCTGCTCGACCGGATGTCACGCATCGCGACCGCCCTCGGCGAGACGGCCGATGCGGAGCGGTTCGCGACGCGTGCCGACGGCGTGCGGCGGGCGTTCGCGGCGGAGTACCTCGACGCGGACGGCCGGATCCCCGGCGACCTGCAGGGACCCTACGTGCTCGCGCTGGCATTCGGGTTCGTGCCCGACGATCTCGTGCCCGTCGTCGCCGCGAACTTGGTCGACCTCATCCACGCCGCCGACGACCACCTCGACACGGGCTTCCTCTCCGTGCCGCATCTGCTCGACGTCCTCTGGGACACCGGGCACCGGGAACTGGCGCGGGCCATCCTGTTCGAGGACACGGCACCGTCGTGGCTGTACGAGGTGAAGCAGGGCGCCACGACGATCTGGGAGGGCTGGGAGGCGATCCGACCCGACGGCACGGTCACGGAGCTCTCGTTCAACCACTACGCGTTCGGCTGCGTGGACGACTGGATGTACCGCCGCCTGGGCGGGCTGCAGCTCGTCGAGCCCGGGTATCGGCGATCGCGCATCGAGCCGGACCTCGACTGCGGCCTCTCGTCGGTTTCGGCGAGCATCGAGACGCCCCACGGTCGCCTCGCCTCGTCGTGGGAGCGTTCCGAGGAGGGCCGGGCGCGGCTCCACGTCGTCGTGCCGCCGAACACCAGGGCGACCGTGGTGCTCCCCGCCCGCTCCAGCGACGTCCGGTTGGTGCGCGCGGGTGCGACAGGGCGGGCCGGCAGCGAGATCGAGTTGGGGTCGGGCGAGGCGTGGTTCGAGTTCGTCCTGTGAACACGCCTCGTCACCGGATCAGCGGGACTATTGCCCCACATAACCGATACTAATGTCAGAATCGTGCGAATGTGTGTCAGGCTGGATTCCACGGCCGAGCGCCGTGCCAGCCCCCAGAGCTGGCGACAACGACGTCACGAAAGGGTCGAAATGCCACAGCACGCACCGCACCCCGCAGCCAAGCTCCGGTGGTCGCTCCTCGCCGCACCGGTCGCCGGTGCCCTGGTCCTCGCCGGCTGCGCCGGCGGCGGCGACGCCGACGAGGGAGGCGACTCCGCCGGCGGCTCCGCCGACAGCTTCTCCGTCATGGTCGCCCAAGCCAACGACCAGGACACGGCGTACCAGCAGCTCATCGACCAGTACGCCGAGGAGACCGGCGTCGAGGTCGAGGTCATCCCTTACCCCTCCGACGCGTACAACACGCAGGTCACCACGCAGCTGCAGGGCGGGAACGCCGCCGACGCGATGATCCTCTCGCCCGGCACCGGCCAGCCCATCTCGGTCATCACGCTCGCCGAGGCCGGCTTCCTCGAGCCGCTCGACGACACGTCCGCGGGCATCATCCCCGAGGGCACCGAGTCGCTGTACGAGGTCGACGGCGAGGTCTACGCGCAGCCCACCTCGCTGCAGCCGGTCGGCCTGGTCTACAACCCGGCCGCCGCCGAGGAGGTCGGCATCGACGAGTTCCCGGCGACGTACGAGGACCTGCTCGAGGCCTGCGCCACGGCTCGCGATGGCGGCAAGAGCTTCCTGGTGATCGCCGGGTCCGTCCCGTTCAACACCGGCCTGTTCTCGCAGATCCTCTCCGCGACCCGCGTCTACGAGGAGACCCCCGACTGGAACGAGCAGCGCGCTGAGGGCGACGTCACCTTCGCCGACAGCGGATGGCGCGACGCGCTCGAGGACTTCGTCGAGCTGAACGAGGCGGGCTGCTTCCAGGACGGCGCCGCGGGCGGCACGTTCGACAACATCACGAACGGCATCGGCGGCGGCACCGCGCTCAGCGCGCCCGTTCCCGGCTCGGCGGCGAACTCGATCAACGCCGGCGCCGGCCTCGAGACCGACGTCCGCGCCTTCCCGCCGGCCGACGGCCAGGGCGAGTACACGCTGGCCTCGGCGAACTACGCGTGGGCGATCAACGCGTCCTCCGACGATGACGTGAAGGCCGCCGTGCAGGAGTTCCTCGACTGGGCCGCCGAGCCCGAACAGGCGAAGGCCTTCGCCGACCTCTTCGGTGCGGTGCCGATCAACGGTGCGGCCACCGACGAGCTCCTGCCGATCTACCAGCCGATCGGCGGCCTGCTGGAGTCGGGTGCCTTCACGGGTCTCCCGAACGCGACCTGGCCGAACCCGGCGGTGTACGACGCGCTCGGCGCGGGCGTGCAGGGCCTGCTCACCGGCCAGACCACGGTCGACGGCATCCTCGAGGAGATGGACGCCGCCTGGGATCAGTGACCTGACCGCACCATCCCACCACTGACGGATCGCCGCTCGGGGCCTCGCGCCCCGGGCGGCGATCCGCGTCTCGTACCGAAGGAGACCCGATGTCCCCGAGCCCGCGCGTGCGCGCCCTCCTCGACCAGCTGACCTGGGCCGAGAAGCTCGGTCAGCTCCAGATCGTGTTCCGCCCCGCGCTGCAGGACGCGGTGCAGCTGGTGCGCGACGGCGTCGGCTCGATCTTCTGGCCGCGGTCGGCCGCCGCGACGAACGCGCTGCAGCGGGTCGCCGTCGAGGAGACTCGGCTCGGGATCCCCCTGCTCGTCGGGCTCGACGTCATCCACGGGCAGCGCACCATCGCACCCGTCCCGCTCGCGCAGGCCGCGAGCTTCGATCCGGCGATGGTGCAGGAGCTCGCGCACCTGGCCGCCGAGGAGGCGCGGTCTGGCGGCGCGAACTGGACGTTCTCCCCCATGCTCGACGTCTCGCGCGACCCGCGCTGGGGCCGCGCGGTCGAGGGGTTCGGCGAGGACGTGCACCTGACCGCCGAGCTGGGCCGCGCGATGGTGCGCGGCTACCAGGGCGACTCGCTCGCGGCGCCCGACGCCATCGCGGCGACCGCGAAGCACTACGTCGCGTACGGGCAGCCCGAGGGCGGTCGCGACTACGACGCGGCGGATGTCTCGGAGCACCGCCTGCGCAACGTGCACCTCGAGCCGTTCCGTGCCGTGGTCGAGGCGGACGCGGCATCCGTCATGGTCTCGTTCAACACGGTGGCCGGACGCCCCATGCACGCGAACCGGCGGCTGCTGACCGGGGTGCTGAAGGAGGAGTGGGGCTTCGACGGGGTCGTGGTCGGCGATGCCGACGGCGTGCGCAACCTGGTCCCCCACGGCGTCGCCGCCGACCTCGCCGACGCGGTGCGGCTGGCCTTCGCCGCCGGCCTCGACGTCGAGATGGGCGGGGCGCCCGGCGACGTCGACCAGTCCGAGCTCACGCCTGGCCGCCTCGACCCGGCGCGCATCGACGACGCGGTCGCTCGCGTGCTCGCGGTCAAGGAGAGGCTCGGGCTGTTCGACGATCCGTATGTCCGAGAGGCCGACGAGATCGTCGAGCCCTCCGATGCGGGCCGGCGGATGGTCCGGGATGCCGCTGCGCGCGCCTGCGTCCTGCTGAAGAACGACGGCACCCTGCCGCTGCGCGAGCCCCGACGCGTGCTCCTGACCGGGCCGTACGCCGAATCGACCGACCACCTCGGCGCGTGGACGCAGTCGTTCGCCGCGCCGGCGCGCAGCATCGCCGGCGAGTTCCGCGAACGGCGGCCGGACACCGACGTGCGGGTCGTCCCGGGCGTCGGCTTCCTCGACGACGACGCGTCGGGCATCGCCGAGGCGGCGGCGGCCGCCCGCGACGTCGACGTGGTGCTCGTCTGCGTCGGTGAACCGAGTTCACTGTCCGGCGAGGCGGCCTCGCGCAGCGACCTCCGATTGCCCGGGCGCCAGGCCGACCTGATCCGCGCGATCGCCGCGACGGGCACGCCGTTCGCGGTGGTGCTCGAGAACGGCCGCCCGCTCGTCGTCGCGGACTGGGTCGATGTGGCGCCGAGCGTGCTCGAGGCATGGCACGGCGGCACCGAGGCATCCGCTGCGATCGTCGACGTGCTGCTGGGTGACGCCGACCCTTCCGGACGCCTGCCGATGTCGTTCCCGCGCTCGGTCGGCCAGGTGCCCGTGTACTACGCGCACGAGCGCACGGGCCGGCCGGCGACCGTCCGCGGCACCCTCACCGAGACGGCGGCGGATGTCGGCCTGCACGGCCCCGACAACGTGCACGAGAAGTACACGTCGAAGTACCTCGACCTCGAGCTCGGCCCGCAGTTCGCGTTCGGCCACGGCTCGGGGTATGCGACGTTCACGCACGGGCTCCCTCGGCCGGACCGCGGCGAGATCTCGCTCGGCGACCCGTATCGGGGGCTCCGCGTCACCGTCGAGGTCGACGTGACGAACACCTCCGACCGCCGCGGCGACGAGGTGGTGCTCGTGTTCCTCGAGGACGTGGTCGCGAGCATCGCCCCGCCCGTCCGCCGGCTCGTCGCATTCGAGCGGCGCACGCTCGACTCAGGCGAGACGACGACCTTCTCGTTCGAGCTCGGCGAGCGCGATCTCGGCTTCTGGGAGACGGATGGCGCGGACGCGCGCTTCGTCGTCGAGCCCGGTCTCTTCCGGCTCCATGTGGGCTCGTCGCTCGAACGTACCCAGGCGCTCGACGTGCGCGTGACGGAATCGCGCGCAGCGTCGCCCCTGAAGGACGAAGCTACTCGCCGTCGGCCGGCGGGGTGATGCGCTGCAGGATCGAGCTGAGCCGGGCGTGCAGGTCGGTGAGCTCGTCGAGGTCGACGCCGAGCGCTTCGACCACCTGCATGGGCACGGCTCGCGCGTCCTGGCGCAGGGCGTCGCCGCGCGGGGTCAGCCGCAGGGCGAGTTGACGCTCATCCTGAGCCGATCGCTCGCGCCTCACGAACCCCGCGGCTTCGAGGCGCTTCACCAGCGGCGAAAGGGTGGCCGGCTCGAGACGGAGCACCGTCGCGATCTCCTTCAGCGACCGCGGCTCGCGCTCCCAGAGCGTGAGCATGACGAGGTACTGCGGGTGCGTCAGGCCGAGCGGCTCGAGGATCGGCTTGTAGGCGCCGATGACCGACCGAGACGTCACGGCCAGCGCGAAGCACAACTGCCGTTCGAGCAAGAGGAGGTCGTCGACCTCGGTCTCAGCAATACCGCTCATATAGTTAGTATACTAATCATCATGGCACGAAGGAATGGTGAGCGCTCCGGCGATCCGCTGAACCCGTTCGTGGGCAAGCGCGGGTTCTTCAACCGGCTCAACCGCGTCGTCTACACGTTCACGGGTCCGGCCCAGGTGGGGATCGGGCGGCCCGAGGCGCCGTACGAGCCCCCGGCCGACCCGCGCTGCCCGATCTGCGGCAACCCTATGGCCCAGCACCGCGTCGATCGATCAGGAGAGCGCACGCAGCTCTACTGCCCCGCGCCGGCCGAGGCGAGTGTCGGCGAGGGGGCGGATCAGCCCAGCGGCCGGTAGCGCAGCCCCCGGAAGCGCACCTCGCCGTCACCCGACGAGTACACGGCCGGACGCAGACTCAGCAGATCGCCCATCGTATTGGCGTGGTAGCCCGACGTCTCGTATCGGATGCCGTGACGCACCCAGTCCCCGCCGGGCAGTGCGTACCACGACGTGACGACATGCTCCTCGTTGCGGATGCGCAGGCGCAGGCGCCGGGTCGCCGGCGCCGGTTCGCGCCAGTGCGTGCGGTGACCGCCCGAGTAGCTCAGCATCCGCTCCCCGTCGATGCCCATCCCGCAGAAGAGCCGGTCGTTGAAGAACAGGAGCAGTCCTCCTTCGACCGATCCCGCTCCGAGCTCCAGGTCGACCTCGATCTCGTAGGAGTGGTCGCCGGTCACCAGGCACAGCGGTGACGTGTCGGCCGGGCCGGCGCCCTTCGCCCGCAGCACGACGGCCTCGTCGTCGACCCGCAGCCGGTCCGCCTCGCCGTGGGACGGCGCGTGGAACGCCAACCGGTCGCCGAGCCGGAACGCCCCGGCGTCGAGCTCGAACCCCTCCGACGGGCGCTGCGGTGCGGCCTCCGCGGGCGCGGGCTGCGGCGCTCCGATGTCGCCGGCGACCGCCATGGGCCAGCCATCGTCGGTCCAGTCGATCGGCTCGAGCAGCACCTGCCGGCCGAGGGTGCGGAAGCCGTGCTCGTAGCCGTGCGAGAGCATCCACCAGTCATCGCCCGGCCCGCGCAGTATCGTCGCGTGGCCGCGCGACCACCAGCGCTCCGCGGGGTCCTCGGTGCGGGCGATCGGGTTGCCGGGGTGGTTCTCCCATGGGCCGTGCACCGAACGCGATCGCGCCACGATCACCATGTGTCCGGTGGGCGGGCCCGAGGTGCCGCCCACGGCGCTGACGAGGTAGAACCACTCGCGGCGACGGAACAGCTTCGGCCCCTCGAGGGCGTACGCCTCGGTGACCCACTCGTCGGGGTAGCGCCATCCGTCGTACACCTGCTCGAGGTCGCCGACCGTCGCGAGGCCGTCGTCCGTGAGCTGCACCATCCGGATGCCGTTGACCAGGAGGTAGCGCCTGCCGTCCTCGCCGACGATGTGGCCCGGGTCGATGGCGCCGCGGATGCCGAGGTCGATCGGTTCGGACCACGGCCCCCGCATCGACGGCGCGTGGATCACGAAGATCGACGGCTCCGTCAGCTCCGACCACGGCGTCGGAATGAACGGGATGTAGATGAAGAACCGGCCGTCGTGCTCGGCGATGTCGACGGCGAACGTGCTGCCGAGCGGTTCGGGCAGCGCCGAGCCCTCGTAGGTCCAGTTCACGAGGTCGGTCGACCGGTACAGCGGCAGCCCGGGCGCCGATTCGAACGACGAGTAGGTCATCCAGTACTCGTCGCGGACGCGGATCACCGACGGGTCGGGGCGGTCGCCCGCCAGCACCGGGTTGGTGAAGGTGATCATCGGCTCGATTCCGGTTCGCGGATGTCGCGGCCGACCCACTCGGCGATGGCCTCGATCGTGCGCAGCGCGCCCTCGTCGCCGGGCTGGTCGATGTGCCCGTGCCGTGCGGCGGCCTCGACGCGGAGCTCGACGTCGACACGGGCATGGGCGAGCGTCGCGGCGAACCGCTCCCCCGACGGCCGCAGCTCGTCGAGCTCGCACACCACGATGAGCGTCGGCGGGAACCCGTGCCCGTCGCCGAGGCCGGCGAACGCGTGCGGGTCGGCGAGCGCCGCCTCAGTGCCGGCGTAGTTCAGGGCGAGCCGGCCGTGCGGCGAGGAGGCGTCGACGGAGCCGGACGCCTCCGGACCGTTCGGGTGCAGGACCGGGTAGACCAGCACGAGCCCGGCGGGCAGCGGCTCCCCCGCGTCGCGCAGCCGGGTGACGGCGCCGGCCGTGAGCGCGCCGCCCGCGCTGGCCCCGCCGAGCACGAGCGACCCGGGCGTCACGCCGACGAGGTCGGCCGCGGCATCCGTCACGAAGCGCCACGCGGCGAGCACGTCGTCGGACGGCACGGGGAAGTGGACGTCGCCCAGGCACTTCGCGTAGTCGACCGAGACGACCGGGATGCCGCGGGCCGCGAGCTCGCGCGCGACCCAGTTCGACTCGGGCATGTCGAGGTGGCCGCCGATGAACGCGCCGCCGTGCACCCAGACGAGGGCGCGGCCGGTCGGCATCACCTCGGGGTCGCGGTACACCCGGATGGGAACCGGGCCGTGCGAGCCGCGCACGACCCGGTCGACGGCCTCGACGCTCCCCAGACGCGGGAAGCGCCGCACGAGCGAGGCGGTGTCGATGTCGGATCGCGGGTCGGCCGGCTCGCCGTGCTCGGCGAGCCAGCGGATGGCGTCCGCCACCGGCATCCGCCGGAAGTCGGGCAGGCCGGCACGGTCGGTTTGCAGGGCGGCGTCGGTCACGGCGATCTCCTCGGTTCCGGTCATCGGAGGGGCGTGCGTCCCTTGGCGCTCGCCGCGCGCTCGGCGTCGGCGAGGATCTCGCTGTCGAAATACTCCTGCTGCAGGATCACCCTGCCGTCCCGTACCCGGATGACGTGGATGAACGACTGCGGGTACGGCTCGCCGAGGAAGGTGGCTTCGGGCACCATGCGGCTCGTCACGAAGAACAGCTCGGGGTCCTCCGCCGAGTGGATCACGAGGTCGCGGTGCCCGCAGTCGGCGAACATGCCCGAGTTGTTCACCGTGTTCGCGACGATCTCGTCGCGGCCCTCCCAGCGGGTCTTCGGCAATCCCTTCGGGGCGAAGGGCAGTTCCTTCACACCATCCGGATGCCACAGGGCGAGCCGTTCCTCGGGACGGTGCAAGTTCGACGCGAAGAACGCCTCGACCACGGCCCGGTTGGCCGCGCGCAGGTCGGCGACGGATGCCTCGGAGGCGCTCATGCCGGCTGCACCGCCCGCATGCTCGCGCGGACGAGGTCGTGCTGGCGACGCACGAGCAGCAGCGGGTCGACCTCGCCGAGCTCGGCGAAGGCGTGACCCTCCCACTCGCTCGACCAGTAGCCGCGGTAGCCGCCCTCGACGAAGACGCGCACCAGTTCGGGGTAGTCGATCGCCGGCTCCTGGCCCTGCTCGTCGATGTCGTAGAACTTCGCATGCACGTGCAGGATCTGCGGCATGATGTCGGCCCACTCGCGCGGGTCGACGTGGCCGTGCATGTTGAAGGCGAGGTGCGCGAAGGAGCCCAGGCGGCCCGGGTCGAAGTCGCGGCCGCGGAGGTAGCCGATGAACTCCTCCTGGCGCTCGCGGATCGGGGCGTCGGTCGCCCAGATCGCCTGCAGGCGGTCGACCGCTTCGTCGTCGAGCCCGGCACGGCGCACGGCGCGCAGCAGCGTCGGCGACATCGAGTGCATGGTGGACGAGAAGTCGGCGACGAACCCCAGCAGCGGCGAGTCGAGCTCGGCGTAGGTCTCCCGCACCTTCAGGATCGGCTCGGCGTTCGGGCCCATGGGCGCGTGGATCTCGTAGCCGAGCTTCAGGCCCAGCTCCTCGGCGACGGGCAGCAGTCGACGCAGCAGCTCGGGCTTCGCGCTCTGGATGCGCACGAGCGGGAAGCCGAGCTTCGCCGCGCCGCGGAAGAGCGTCTCGCTGAACGCGAACTCCTCGTCGGGCGTCATGTCGCGGTCGCGCCGCCGCCCCATGTCGAGGTTCGCGCCGAACGAGCTCGCGTCGAAGCCGTGCCGGTCGAACGCATCGCGCCACGTGCGCACGAACTCGTCGGAGACGACCGGGTAGGTGGGCAGCACCTGCGAGGCGACGATCTCGATGCCCGGGCCGATGCCGAGCTCGGCGACGCGGTCGAGCAGCCCGTCGAAGTCGTACCACCCGGCGCGGAACTCGGCGCTCGCGGAGTAGAGCGTGAGGCCGAGCTTGAACGGGTCGGCGTCCGTCGCGGGCGGCGGCGGAGCGACATCCGTCACCACCGCCGGCGCCGGCGCATCGCGGTCGGTGGCCGTCAGGTTCAGCGACTGCCGCACGACGTTCGGCACGTAGATGCCGGGCGCGGGGTCGGCGCCGGGCGCGATCTGCATGTACGGCAGGCGCAGCTCGCCGAAGATCTCGACCTCGTGCGTCGCGCCGAGCGCGACCGGCTCCGGGCGCTTCGCGATGAGCAGCGGGTGCGCCTGCAGGTACCAGAGCACCTCGCTCTGCTGCGGCAGCTCGTCGAGCGCGTACCGCACCCCGTCGAGCTCGAACGCGAGATCCTCCCGCGCGACCTCGACGCCGTCGACCGTCAGCCGCAGCGTCGACACCGACGAGAGCCAGAGGCTGCGGTACCACGGCAGCGTGAGCGAGAGCGCGAGGCCCTCGGGGTGGGTGCGCAGGCTGTCGGCCTGGATGAGTCCGTTCGGCATGGTTCGTGTCCTGTCGTGCTGGGTATGTCGTGAAGCGGATGCCGCGGCTCAGAGCCCCGCGGCGATGCGGCGGATGAGGGAGTGCTGGCGGCGCACCTGCTCGATCGAGCGCCACGGCTCGCGCTCGCCCTCGTACTCGCTCGAGAGGTACCCGGCGTAGCCCGCGTCCTTCAGCGCGCGGAGCACCGGCTCCCACGGGATCTGCTGGTCCTCGAGGTGCTCGTCGATGTCGTGGAACTTGGCCTGGATGAACACGACGTACTTCGCGATATCGGCGACGTCGGCGGGGTCGACGCCGATGCCGTCGAGGAATGCCGGGCGCTGGCCGGGCAGCTCGCCGGGCCGGAGCGGGATCGGGCGGTCCTGGAAGATGCCGGTGTCGAGCAGCAGTCCGAAGTGCTTGGTGCCGGTGCGCTCGATGAGGTCGATGTAGTCGTCGACGACCGGGTGCTTGATCGGCGTCGGCGAGTGGATCTCGGGGCAGATCACGACGTCGAGCTCGGCCGCGAGGTCGAGCGAGCGCTCGACCGACTCGGTCCAGATCGGGTCGGGCACGAGGTCGCTCGAGACGACGCCGATCTTGGGCCGGACGAACCGGAAGCCGAGGCGCTTCGCGAGCCGCAGGTCGCGCTGCAGCATCCCTGCGCCCTCCTCGGCGGTCAGCCGCCGGGCGTTCGGGCCGCTCGAGTGGAGCCGCGTGTCGATCCACGAGCCGTAGTTCGTCGGCTCGAGCCCGTACCGGTCGAGCAACGCGAACCACCCGTCGATCCAGTCGGTCGTCGGCTCCGGGTAACCGGCGATGTGGCCCTCGCCGAGGATCTCGACGCCGGTCGCGCCGACGTCGGCGACGTGCGCGAGCGCGGTTTCGAGATCGAGCACCGTGCCGTAGTCGGTCATGTAGCTGTAGAGCGAGACGCCGTACTTGAAGGGTCCGCCGTCGCCATCCGATGAGAGCGTGATGTGCCGAGCGACCCGGTAGGTGCTCGGCTGGTGCTCCTCGGGGATGTACGACATCCGGAGGCGCAGCTCGATCGACACCTCGTGCGTGCCATCCGGAAGTCCGCCCTCGAGCGGCACCGTGACGACGGCGGCCTCCTCGAGCGGCCACCTGACGCCGTCGGCGTCCCAGAGCTCCGCGAGCGTGTAGGTGCGGCCGCCGAAGGTCCATCGCGGCACCTCCGGGCCGACGTCGACCAGGTCGCTCACGCGCACCGCGATGCCGTCGATGAGCGAGGCGGCCATGCCGCGGTACGACGGCATGCGCACGCGGAACTGGAAGCCGGTGACCCGGTCGCCCTCGCGGACGTTCCGGAATCCGGTGGACTGGATGAGGTCTCTCTCGAGCAGCATCGTCGAACTCTCTGTCTGGTCGGTGCCGGCGGTCAGGCGGTGGTGACGGATGCCGCGGTGCGGGCCGAGAGCTCCTCGACGGCCTTGCGCGCTCCGCGTACCGCGATCGCGACGCTCATGAGCGTCGGGTTCATGGTGGTCGGCGTGGGGATGAGCGCGTTGCCGCCGACGACGAGGCCCTCGACGCCCCAGACGCGCGACCACGGGTCGGCGACGGAGGTGCCGTCGTCGGCCGCGCCCATGCGCATGGTGCCCTGGTAGTGCAGGCTCGAGCCGTTCGGCATGAGCCGCGGCTCGGCGACGAAGGTGCCGAGTGCGTCGCCGGCGCGACGCAGCCGCTCGGTCGCCGCCTCGATCTCGGCGTTCTCACGGTCGGTGAGGGCGTACTCGATCGTCATGTTGGGGAAGCCGCGGTAGTCGAGCTCGGCGTCGTCGAACGTCACCGCATCCTCGTAGCGCGGGAACTTGCGCATGCCGTACCCCATGTTCACGTAGCCCCAGCGGTTTCCGGCGTGCGGGTGCTCGGGGTCGAGCTGGAAGGGCGGGTTCTCGGCGTACATGACCTGCAGCGAGTACGTGTGGCCGGGCTCCGAGAACGGGATGCGGTTCACGGCGGCGACCGGGTCGGCCGCGTTCGTCGCGCGACGCGCGAGCTCGCCGTCGAGCTGCTCCTCGGTGGCGAACCGGCTCATCTTCTGCGGGTCGAGCGCAACCGTGGAGATCACGACCGGGTGCTCGGTGAGGTAGTGGCCGAGCGCGGCCGGGCGGATGCCGGAGGCCCAGAGCAACTGGGGCGAACGGAACGCGTCGGCGGCCACGACCACGAGGTCGGCCGGCACGAACGAGGTCTCCTTCGTGCGGAGGTCTTCGATCGTGACGCCGGTGACACGGTCGCCGTCGTGTTCGATACGGCGCACGAGCGTGAGGTCGCGCAGCTCGAAGCGGTCGGCGAGCGGGTTGTCCGGCTCGATGAGGGGCCCGAGCACGGCGTCGGCACCGGCCCAGCGCATCGTGCCGTCGGGCTGCGGGTCGCCCGCCACGGGCAGCGTGCTGGGGCCGTAGCCCTCGGGCAGTTCGCCGTTGAACTCCTCCGAGAGCAGCGAGCGGATGGCGCGACCGACCGACGAGTCGGCGAACGCGGCGCTCTGCTTGTGCAGGAGGTCTTCGGCGGTCTCGATCAGGTCGTCCCACTCGTCGTCGGCGATGAAGTCGACCTTCTCGCTGAAGGCGGGCCGCGGGATGGCGCAGGTCCAGTGCGCGCCCTGTCCGCCGACGTTGGTCGCGCCGGCGGCGGCGGGGAAGGTCGGCGCGTGCGCCGATCCTTCACCGCCGAAGTCGAAGAGGTGCGTACCCTGGCGCGCGGTGAACATGCCCTCGACGACCGTGGCGGCGGGGATGCCGAGCGACTCGCGGTGGTCGCCGGCCTGGGGGCCCTGCGACATCTCGCGGGCGCGCGCCTTCTCGTCGGGATCGGCGATGTTGCGGACGCTCTCGCCGGGGCGGTCGGTCAGCTGCGGGCCCGCCTCGAACATGATCACGCGCGCGTCGGGGAGGCCCTCGATGAGCAGACGGGCGTAGGCGGAGCCGATCGGTCCGCTGCCGACGACGGCGATGGTGGGGTGGTGCGACATGTGGGTCTCCTCTTCGAGTCTCACGCGGTGAGGGGTTCGGTTGCGGGTTCGGTGGGGGCCGGCGCCGGCTCGTCCGAGAGCCGGCCGGGCGGGAGCAGGATGGCGGCGACGATGCCGATCGCGTACGTGATGGCGAGTGCCGCGAAGACGGGCACGAAGACGTCGCCGTAGATCTGGGCGACCTCGGCCTGCACGGCGGGCGCCGACCCGTGCACGACGCTCGGGGTCGTCGAGGAGGCCTCGAGGGAGGCCGGGAGTCGTGCCGCGACGCCGGCGCCGATGACACCGCCGATGACCGCGGTGCCGAGGGTCGAGCCCATCTGCCGGACGAGGTTCGTGGTCGCGGTGATCGTGCCGGTCTCGTTGCGCGGCACGGCGCCCTGGACGACGGCGATGACGAGGCTCATGAACGATCCGGTGCCGATGCCGACGGCGAACATCACGACCATCGGCACCCAGAGCGGCAGGCCGACGGGCAGCAGCGCCATCACGAGCAGGCCGGCAGCCGCAAGGCTCGTGCCGAAGATCGTGTAGCCGCGGTAGCGGCCGGTGCGGCTGGCGAGCCATCCGGTGCCGAGGTTGGACAGCAGCATGCCGAACACGGTGGCGATGGGAACGAAGCCCGACACCGTGGCGCTCGTGCGGTAGGCCATCTGGAAGTAGGTGGGCAGGTACGCCGTGACGGAGAACAGCCCGATGCCGATGACCGCCGACAGCGCGATGCCCGCGGCGACGGTGCGGTCGGCGAAGTATCCGAGCGGCACGATGGGCTCGGGCGCGCGCAGCTCGATGAGGAAGAACGCGGCGAGCGCGAGGATGCCGAAGGCGAACGCGACGACCGCGGCGAGCGCCGACGCGGTATCGCCGACCCAGGTCACCCCGAGCACGAGGGCGACCAGCGCGACCGTGAACGTGACGGCGCCGGGGATGTCGAAGCGGCGCGGCGTGGTCTCGACATGCGGGACGGCGAACACGGCGAGCGCGAGCGCGACGAGTCCGAAGGGAAGGTTGATCCAGAACACCCACGACCATCCCAGGTAGTCGGTGATGAGTCCGCCGAGCACCGGCCCGACGAGGATGGCGATCGGGAACGCCGCGCCGATGATGCTCATGTAGCGCGGCCGCTGGCGTGGCGTGGTCACGTGAGCGACGATCGTCTGCGACATCAACTGGATGCCGGCGGAACTCATGCCCTGCGCGACCCGTGCGACCACGAGCTGCGCCATGTCCTGCGCGAACCCGCAGGCGAGCGATGCCGCGAGGAAGACGACGACGGACGTGAGGAAGACCAGCCTCGGCCCCACGAGGTCGCCGAGCTTGCCGAGCACGGGCAGGAGCACGGTGCTCGCGAGCGTGTAGCCGACGACGACCCAGCTCATGTGCTCGAGCGCGCCGAGCTCGCCGGCCACGGTCGCGAGCGAGGTGGCCACGATGGTGTGGTCGAGCGCGCCGAGGAAGGCGACGGTGAGGAGCGAGGCGACGAGAAGGCGAAGCCGGAGAGGTGAGAGCGACATTCGTTGGTGCCCGAACGATCGGGCCGTCGACGCGACCGGTTGTGCCCTCGCTCGCAACCTCACGACGAGGATCGGACCCCTGAGGATCCCGACGTCATGTCGATTCTAGACGATCTTTAGTTCGAAATCAACTAAAGCGCCGGGAGCGCGGGGGACGTGACCGCGAGTGAGACCGATGCGACGGCGTCATGACGCAGCTCGCCCAAGTCGTGGATCTCGGACCGCGCCACCGCGACGTCGATGGCGCGTCGCAGGGCAGCACGCGACGCGGACTCGTGGAGCGACGGCGAGATCAGCATCCCCCGCGACGTGCTCGTCGAGAGCTGCCGGCGCCCGATCGGCTCGTCGATCTCGAGCTCCGTCGTCGTCTCGCCGAGCGCACGCACGCGCAGCATCGCGCCGCCGGCGGTCGTCGCGGTCGCGATCAGCGACCCGGCCGGGTGGACTCCGCCGGCGGGACGCAGGAGCGCGGCGCCCTCGCTCGCGGCGACCTCCATCGGCCCCCCGGCGAACACGCGCAGCCACCCGATCGCGTCGCGCGTGAGCGCGGAGAGGTCGGCCGGTTCGGCGCGGCACTCGGCGACGAGCACGCGCGGCGTCGCGTCGTCGCGCGCAGCGATCGCCTGCGCCACGAGGTCGTGTCGGAGCCGCGGGCGGTCGACCAGCACTGGAACGCCCGCGCCATCGAGCGCATCGATCTCCTCGACCGGCGTGCGGACCGGGTCGGCGACCAGCACGGCGCGAGCGCCGCCCGCGACGGCCTCCGCCGCGGCATCCCACCACCGACCGGCGCCGTCGACCACGACGATCGCGTCGCGCGGTTCGGCCGTCGCCCTGACGTGATGCGGCAGGGCGGCGACGGCGACGCGGTACTCTGCCAGTGCCCCGGCGACGTGGACGCGCGCGGTCATCCTCCGGCTCTTCGTCGCACCGCGGCGGCCGCCGCGTCGGCGAGCTCGATCGCGTACAGCGCGTCGTCGAGGATCTCGTGGTACTCGATCGTCGCCACGCCGTCGAGCAGCTCGGCGAGCGCGCGCCACTCGCCGAGGTACCCGTCCTCCGGGCTGCGCGGGTAGGTCGTGGTGCGAAGCTCGCCGCTGCGCACGCGCACCTCGGCGCTTCCCGTGTGCACGAACGCCGGTGGGAACTCCACGTCGACGCGGTCGGTCGACGTGTCGATCGCGATCCGCCACACGGGATCGGGACCGTCGGGGACCATGACGGCCACCAGGAGCACGGGGATGCCGCTCGCCCGGAACCCGATGGCGTACCCGATCGGCGCGACCGGCACGGCGAAGTCGACGCCCTCGAGGTCGGGGGCCAGGTCGCGGACGGCAGGGAGGTCGTGGACCGCGAGCCCGAGCACCAGTTGCCGGATGACACCGGCGGCGACCTCGGGATCGGCGAGGTCGGGTGCACCACGCCCGGGCGCCCCGGCCGTCGAGAGCTCGGTCACCGCGGAATGGAATCGTCCGTTCGGCGGCAGGGCGACCGTGGCCGAGATCGCACGGACCTCGGAGCGCAGCGAGACGAGGTGGTGCTTGGCGCGGCTCCACGCGGGGTCGTACAGGTGGTTCGTCGCGACGACGAGCGGGATGCCCGCGGTGCGGCACGCCTCGACGATCGCGCGGGCGTCCTCGGCGTCCGTCGCGAGCGGCTTCTCGCACAGGATGGCGCGCGCGCCGGCGTCGATGCTCTCGCGGACGTGGCGAGCGTGCTCGGCGGGCGGGCTGCAGATCGCCACGACCTCGACCGCCGGATCCGCGAGGAGCCGGGCGGTGCCGCTCGAGGCGGCGGCGCCGGTACGGGCGGCGAGCTCGGCCGCGCGGCCGGACCCGGCGTCGGCGACGTGCGCGACCCGGAACCGATCGCCGAGCCGGTCGAGGGTCGGCAGGTGCAGCGCCGAGACCCCGGGTCCCGCGCCGATCACGCCGACACCCCACGTCATCCGATTCCCCCTTCTCGCTCGCGGCTGTTGCCACTTTGACCTCGACTATACAAAAGTTCGCTCGACTTCTGTCTAATTCGCCTCGAAACGGCCGGTTCGGACGAGTCGTTGTGTCAGAATTCAGTGCATGACACGCGAGTCCACGCTGCGCTTCGGCGCCCAGACCGACGAGGTCACGAGCCTCCTGCGGATCGTGAACCTGGTCCGCACCGGGGAGGCCACCACCCGGCCCGAGATCGGCCGACTCACGGGCCTCGGGCGGGGCGTCGTGACCCAGCGCGTCGACCAGGCGATCGACATGGGCTTCCTCGCCGACGGCGACTTCGGTCCCTCGTCGGGCGGCCGCGCGCCGCGCACCCTGCGGTTCCGCTCGGAACGGGGGCGCATCATCGTCTGCGCCTTCGGGGCGCTCCACATCCGCGTCGGCATCGCCTCGCTCGACGGCGACATCATCGACGATCGCCACATCGGATGGGACATCGCGCGAGGCCCCGCCGAGACCATCGACAGCGCGCTCGCGATGCTCGACGACATCCTCGCGCAGCACGAGGACGTCCCGGTGTGGGGCGTCGCGGTGGGCATCCCCGGCCCGGTCGACTTCGACAGCGGCCGACCCGTCGCGCCCCCGATCATGCCCGGATGGAACGGCTTCGACATGCGCCGGCGCTTCGAGGAGCGCTTCGACGCACCGGTCTGGGTCGACAACGACGTGAACCTCCTCGCGTTCAGCGAGCGCTCGCGCCGACCCGACGAGCGCCTCGACCTCATCTTCTTCAAGGTCGGCACGGGCATCGGCGCCGGGCTGCTCTCGCAGGGGCGGATCCACCGCGGCGCGAACGGCGCCGCAGGCGACGTCGGCCACGTGCGGGTGCGCGACTCGGATTCGGCGTGCCGCTGCGGCAAGGTCGGCTGCCTCGAAGCGGAGGCCGGCGGGTGGGCCCTCGTCCGCGACGCCGAACACGCGGTCGCAGAGGGCGCGACCGGAGCGCTCGCCAACCTGGTCGCGGAGGGCACCACGCTCACGCCGCAGCTCATCGCGATGTCGGCCATGAACGGCGACGCGCTCGCGATCTCGCTCATCCAACGCTCGGCTCGCCTGGTCGGCGAGTCGATCGCCGCACTCGTCAACATGTTCAACCCGGCCGTCATCGTCGTCGGCGGTGCGGTGTCGTCGGCCGGCGAGGTGTTCCTCGCCGAGGTGCGCCAGCGCGTCTACGAGCTGTCGCTACCGCTCGCCACGCGCGACCTCGCCATCGTCCGCTCGCTCGGTGACGAGCGGGAGCCGTTGCGCGGTGGCGCCGAGATGGTGCGCGAGCAGCTGTTCGAGGCGACGTTCCCCCGCTGGTTCGCCGAGGGGCGGCCGCTCGTCCGCGACGTCATGCCCGCAGCATCCTGATCACTTCTTCCTTTTTCTGACATAAGGGCGTATCTTTCAGTCTCAACGAGACACGAAGGAGTGCGCCGCACATGAGCCTGCCCATCCTGCTCGACGACGCGCTGGACCGCACCGCTGACGGGTTCGCGCTGCGCCTCAGCCTCCCGTGGATCCGATCCCTGCCGGTGTCGAGCGTCTCCGGACTCGAGGTGTGGGTCGACGGCGCGGCGGTCGAGGACCTCCGCGTTCGGCCCGACGGCGAATGGTGGTTCCTCCAGGACCGACTCGTCGTCGCGGCTGACGGTCGCCTGGAACCCGGGTCGCACGAGGTCGCGGTGTCGTTCCGCCTCGCCATTCCCTATCTGCCGGCCGGGCCCGATGCGCCGCTCACGCTGCCGTTCCACGCCGAGCGCACGCTGGTCGCGGATGCCGCGGGCGAGCAGGCGCGGGAGGCGAGTGCAGACCCCTTCGCTGGTCGAGGAGCGCGAAGCGCGTCTCGAGAACCGCGACGTCCTCGAGACCTCCCCGCCGGCTGGACGCTCGCCGCGAGCGCCTTCAACTGGACCCCTGACGTCGTGCGCGCCGAACGGCGCGCGGCCGACATCGCCGCGGATGTCGTGCGCGACGGCGTGGCCCCGGTCATCGAGATCGAGCCCGGACAGATGTGGCGCGGCTTCCCGGTACCGACCGACGCCGAGGTCGACGCGTTCCGCGCCGAGCTCGAGGCGGCCGGCGGCAGGGTGAGCATCGTCGGTGCGAGCCTCGACGACTGGAGGGCGGACGGCCGGCGACGCGCTGACGATGAGCGCCTCGCGTTCCTGCTGCCCCAACTGCGCGCTGCGCGGCGCGTCGGCGCGACCGGTGTCCGCCTCCCGATCGGGCAGGCGGGGTCTCCCCTGCTCGCCCGGCTCGTGCCCGTGCTGCACGCGCTCGACCTCGTGCTCTTCGAAGAGGCGCAGGGGCGCCAGACCCCCGCCGATCCCGACACGACGCGCGCACTCGACGCGATCGCAACGCTCGACGACCCGCACGTGCGCGTGCTCGTCGACTGCAGCATGCTCATGCCGGCACTGCCCAGAACCTACATCGAGGCGCTGGACGCGGCCGGCCTCGACCGGTCGCTCGTCGATCGCGTCGTCGCGGGATGGCGCGACCCCGAGACCGTGAGCGTGCTCGTGTCGGCGCTCCGCGCCGGCGAGGTGCCGCCGCACGCGCACGCGCTGTTCATGGACATGCTGGTGCGCTTCGGTCGCTCGGATGCCGCGGTCGTGCGCGACATCCTCCCGCTCATCGGCGCGTTCCACCTCAAGTTCTGGGACCTCGACGACGCCGACGGACGCGTGTCGCACCCCATCCGCGACCTCGGTGCCGTGCTCGCCGGCTCGGACTTCGCGGGCACGCTGTGCAGCGAGTGGGGCGGCCATGAATGGCTCGATGCGGATGCCACGGAGATGACGCGCAGCCACCTGACGCTCGCTGCGGATGCGCTCGCGGCGGGTGCTGCGTCGGCTCGCAGGGATCACGATCGCGCATCACGCGTCGCGATGCCCTAGCAGCAAGGATAGATGCGGTGGATAGACTGGGGTTCCGACCCCAGCGAAGGATCACAGCGACGTGTCCGACTCACAGCCACCGCTCTCACGGCTCGACCTGAACCTGCTCGTCTCGCTCGACGCGCTGCTGACCGAGCGGAGCGTGACGCGCGCCGCCGAGCGTCTGCATCTCAGCCAGCCGGCGCTCAGCGCCTCGCTCTCGCGACTCCGCACGCACTTCAACGACCCCATCCTCGCCCGCACCGGCAACACCTACGAGCTCACCCCGCTCGCGTCACGCCTGGCCGAGCACACGGCGGCCGCGCTCGACGCCGCTCGCCGCGTGTTCGAGAGCTCGGCCGAGTGGGATCCGAGCCAGTCGACGCGCGAGTTCGCGATCTACGGCTCCGACTACAGTGTCGCGACCACCGGCCGACGGGTCGCGGCGCTCGCCGCCGAGCGAGCCCCCGGCGTGCGATTCCGCTTCATGATGCACAACCCGCAGATCGTCGAGGACGCCGTGAACCGGCTCCGCAGCGCCGACGCGCTGCTCATGCCGCACGGCTTCCTCACCGACCTCCCGTTCACCGACCTGTGGACCGACCGGTGGGTGGTCCTCGCATCCGAGACGAACGACGCGATCGCCGACGAGGTCACGCTCGAGAACGTCGCGGACCGCCCCTGGGTCTTCACCTACCAATCGCGGTCGGCGTTCACGTCGGCGACCCGGCAGATCCAGCAGCTCGGCATCGAGCCCCGGGTCGAGGCGGTCGTCGAGAGCTTCCTGCTGCTGCCCATGTTCGTCGCCGGAACCGACAAGCTGGCCCTCATCCAGGCGAGCCTCGCCGGCTACGCCCGCGACGCGGCCGGCGTGCGCGTGTTCGAGCCGCCGTTCGACGCGACGCCGATCCACAACGCGATGTGGTGGCATCCGGTGCACCGCCGCGACCCCGAGCACGAGTGGTTGCGCGGACTGTTCGTCGAGGCGTCGGCGGAGCTGGGCGAAGCGTCGGCGGCCTGACGCTCGAACTCCGTACGGTCAGGCGCGTTCGCGCGCCCGCGGGCGCATGCGAGCGGGTGGGATCTCCGGCACCGGCCGGGCGCGGCCGACCGTGTTGCGGATCTCGCCGATGCCCTCGACCCGCATCACGACCTCGTCGCCCTCGGTGAGCGGCGGCGGCGTCAGCTCGCCGGCCCGGCCCCACAGCTCGGCGAGGCATCCGCCGTTGCCGGCCGTGCCCGAGCCGAGCACGTCGCCCGGGACCACCCGCGAGTCGCGCGACGCGTAGGCGACGAGGTCGCCGAACGGCCAGCCCATGTTCGAGAGCAGGTCGTGGCCGATGCGCTCGCCGTTGACGAACACCTCCATGCGGATCGGCAGGAAGCCCTCGTCGTCGACCAGGCCGGCGAACTCGTCGGCGGTCGTGATCCACGGCCCGAGCGTCGTCGCGAAGTCCTTGCCCTTGGCCGGCCCGAGCCGCACCTTCATCTCGCGGCCCTGGATGTCGCGGGCCGACCAGTCGTTGAAGATCGTGTAGCCGAAGACGTGCGACGCCGCATCCGCCGGGTCGAGGTCGCGACCGTCGGACCCCGCGACCCCGCCGATCACGGCGCCGACCTCGAGCTCGAAGTCGAGGCGCCCCGTCGCCGGCGGGCGCACCTCGTCGCCCGTCGCGACGATCGAGTGCGGGTTCGTGAAGTAGAACGTGGGGAACGTGTACCACTCGTCGGCCACGTGGCTCGCGCCGTCGACCGACGCCGTGACGCCCTCGACGTGCTCCTCGAACGCGACGAAGTCGCGCACGCTCGCGGGCACGAGCGGGGCGAGCAGCTCCACCTCGGTGAGCGGCACGGCGGATGCTGCGGCGTCGCCCTCGACCTCGGCGGCGAGCGCCGGCAGCTCGGCCAGGCCGTCGGCGAGCACATCGGCGACCGTGAGGCCGCGCGGGAAGGGCACCACCCCGTCGCCGATCACGAACCCCTCGCCGAGGGCGCCGCCGCGGGTCCAGCGAGCGATCCTCATGCCGCTCCCCCGGCCGCGACCGCGCGCACCCGTCCCGCCGGCAGGCGAGCGCCGAGGAGTTCGACCGCGTTCCCCGAGAGCACGGCGCGCTCGTCGGCCTCGGCGAGCCCCGCCTCCCGCACGCGCTCGATCGGGTCGTCGACGCCCATGTCGAACGGGTAGTCGGTGCCGACGAGCACGCGGTCGGCGCCCGCCGCCTCCACGAGCGCACGCAGGGCGCCGGGCGTGTGCACGAGCGAGTCGAAGCGCAGGCGTCGCAGGTACGACGACGGCAGCTCGCGACATCCGTGCGCCTCGGGCCGCACCTGCCACGCGTGGTCGGAACGGCCGAGGAACGTCGGCAGGTACCCGCCGCCGTGCGCCGCCACGAGCGTCAGGTTCGGGTGCCGGTCGAGCACGCCCGAGAAGATGACGTGCGAGAGCGCGACCGCGTTCTCGACGGGCTGGCCGACGGTGTTCGAGAGGTAGTAACGGTCGAGACGCTCGTCGAGGCTGCAGCCGAACGGGTGCAGGAACACGATCGCGTCGAGCTCCTCGGCACGGGTCCAGAACGGTTCGAGCCGCTCGTCGGAGAGCTCGACGTCACCGGCGAACGACGAGAGCTCGACGCCCGCGAGGCCGTTGCCGACCACCGCATCCTCGAGCGCCGCGACGAGCAGGTGCGGATGCTGCAGCGGCACGAGCCCGAGTCCGAGCAGCCGGTCGGGCGCCCCCGACACGTGCTCGGCGATGGCACGGTTCGCCTCGCGTGCGGCCCACCCGGCGACCTCGTCGCCCGCCCAGGGGTAGTAGTGCGACGGCGACGGCGACACCACCTGCACGTCGACGCCCTGCCGGTCCATCTCGGCGAGGCGCGCGTCGAGCGAGGTGAGCAGCGGCATCCGCTCGCCGATCATGCGACCGGATGCCGCGAGGCTCTCGGGACCGTTCCGGCGGGCCTCGAGGGCCTGCGCCGCGGCGAAGCCCTCGGGGTCGCGCGCGCCGACCGCCTGCTGGAGCGCGGGCAGCAGCAGGTGGGCGTGCATGTCGACGACGGGTCGCGCGGCGTCCGTCGCGGTGGTGTCGGCGCTCATGCGGGCTGGCTCACGAGCATGGCGATGCGCCGCATGAGGCCCGGCACGTCGGCGTCCTGCACGTGGTCGATCTGCCACTGGCCGAGCTGCACCGACGCCTCGACGACCGCGGTCGCGCGCGGCAGGCGCCGGGCGTGGAACTCGTCCCACAGCGACTGGTCGACCTCGTCGCGAGAGAGCAGCAGCTCGGCGAGCACGAGCGCGTCCTCGCCGGCCTGCGCGGCGCCCTGGGCGATCGTGGGCGGGCAGCTGTGCGCGGCGTCACCGATCACCACGACCCGCCCGCGGTTCCATGCGTCGGGGATGACGTGCTGGGTGAACCACGTGTAGTTCACGCGGGAGGCGCCGTCGAGCGATTCGCGGATCTCGTTCCACGGCCCGCCGTACGCCTGCGAGAGGCCCTTCATCACCTCGACGCCCTCCTCGGGCGAGGAGAGGTGTCGATCCTGGGCGGGCTCGACAAGGAAGGCGTACATCATCTCCTCGCCCGTCGGCGTGTAGCCGGCGATGTAGACCGGGCCCCCGTAGTACAGGTCGGTCTGCGTCACGTCCTTCGGGCGGGGCACGAAGGCGCGCCAGATGCCCATGCCCGTACGTTCGGGCTCGGCCTCGATGCCGAGCTGCTTCCGGATGGACGAGTTGAGGCCGTCGGCGCCGATGAGCAGGTCGTAGCGACCCGTCGACCCGTCGCTCAGGGTGACATCGACGCCGTCGTCGTCCTGCGTGAAGCTCGAGACGGTCGTGCCGTAGTGGATGCGCGCACCCAGCTCGGTCGCGCGGTCGGCGAGGATCTGCGCGAGCTCGGGCCGGTACATCCCGGCGACCGCCGGGTACTCGGGGCCGCCCGTGCGCGCGTCGGGGATCTGCGCGATGAACGGCGCGTCCGGTCCGGGCGCGCGCAGGCCGGTCTGGTTGAAGAAGTAGCCGGCCTCCTGCACCTTCTCCCAGACGCCGAGGCGGTCGAACACGCGCAGGGCGTTGCCCTGCAGCGTGATGCCCGAGCCGAGGGCGGTGAGGTCGGGCTTGACCTCGAAGACGTCGACGTCGACGCCTCCTTCGGCCAGCAGGATGGCGGCGGCGGTGCCGGCCACTCCGGAGCCGACGATCGCGACGCGGGAGACTGCGGTCATGGGTGATCCCTCCTTCGGGATGCGTTCGGGTTGGCTACTTCAGGGCGATGGGGTTCACGGGCGAGCCGACGGCTCCCGTGATGGGCAGCGGGGGTGCGACGAGCAGGAACTCGTGGACGCCGTCCTCGGCGCAATCGGCGGCGAGCGCCTCGAGGTCCCACATCTCGCCGATCGTGAGGCCCATGTTGGGGATCACGACCTGGTGCAGCGGCTGGAACGCGTCGTCGAACTCGTTCGGCCGCACCTCGAAGCCCCACGTGTCGGTCGCGATCGCGGCGATCTCGGTGCGGTGGAGCCATCCGGCCGTCGTGAACGACAGGCCTGCGCTGGGTCCGCCGGCGTACCCGTTCCAGCCCTCGCGCAGGGCGCGCGCGTAGCGGCCGGTGCGCACGAGCACGAGGTCGCCGCGGCCGACGGCGCTCGTCGCGCCCTGCGCGGCGATGCACGCCTCGAGGTCGGCGACCGTGATGGCGTAGCCGTCCTCCAGCTCTCCGGTCTGCGGCCGCAGGTGACGGCCGACGTCGAGCAGCACGCCGCGTCCGACGATGGCGGATGCCGCGTGCTCGATGCCCGTCACGAGGTCGCCGTCGCTCGTGACCACCTGGCCGGCCGGGCGGCCGTTCCAGGCCAGGCCACGGTCGAAGATGTGGCCGAGCCCGTCCCACTGGGTGGAGCACTGGAGGGGCATCGCGATGACGTCGTCGGCGCCGCCGATGCCGTGCGGGAAGCCCTGGGTGCCGGCCGCGGCATCCGTCCCCGTGTCGAGCATCGTGTGCACCGGGTTGGTGCGGCGGCGCCAGCCCTGCTGCGGACCGTTCATGTCGAACGGCTGCGAGAGCGAGAAGCTCGCGCCGCGGCGCACGAGGCCTGCGGCCCGGGCGCGCTCGGCGTCGCCGATGAAGTTGAGCGTGCCGAGCCGGTCGGCTTCGCCCCAGCGGCCCCAGTTGCGGACCGCCTCGGCGGTCTCGGCGATGTGGCGGGCCGGGTCGGCGCGGTCGAGGGCGGCCGGGTCCTCGCTGAGGAGGTTCGTGGTCATCGTGCACGCGCCTCGGCGTGGACGCGCTCGCCCGCCGCATCCGTCGTCTCGGCCACGGCCCGCACGGTCTGCGCGCCCAGCCCTTCGATCGCGCCGACCATCACGTCGCCGTCGCGGAGCATGCGGCCGTGCACGATGCCGTTGCCGGCCGGGCTTCCGGTGAGCAGCAGGTCGCCGGGCAGCAGGGGCATGTTCTGCGACGCCCCGGCGATGAGCGCGGGCAGGTCGAAGAGGAGGTCGGAGGTCGTGGCATCCTGCATCGTCTCACCGTTGAGGGTGAGCTGCAGGTGCAGGTCGCCCGCATCGGGCACGAACTCGGCGGGGACCAGGTAGGGCCCCGTCGGCAGGAAGCCGGGCGCGTTCTTGCCGCGGTACCAGTCGGTGCCGATCTCCTTCATGTCCTCGCGGAAGACGAGGTCGCGCGTGGTGATGTCGTTGACGATCGTGTAGCCGGCGACGTGCTCCATCGCGTGCTCGCGGTCGACGCGGTACGCCTCTCGGCCGATCACGACGGCCAGCTCGAGCTCCCAGTCGTGCTGGTCGCTGTACGAGGGCAGCACGAGGTCGACGTCGTCGCCGACCACCGCGGCGGGCAGGCCGATGAAGAAGTACGGCGTGCCCTCGCGCGCGCGGCGGTCCATCATGTCGGCGGCCCACTCGCGCAGCTCCTCGATGGGGCGCGGGTCGTTCTTGGCCCGGCCGGCGGCGACGAGGTCGATGACGTGCGTGCGGTAGTTCGCACCGGTCTGCAGCACCTGGCGCGGCGTGACGGGTGCGGTCAGCGTGACGTCGGCGAGCGGATGCCACGGGCCCTCGGCCTGCTCGGCGACCCGACGCAGCCGGTCCCACGATGCCGGGGCCTCCGCGAGGAACGCGTTGAGGTCGGGCGCTCCGAGCTCGTCGGGGTCGATCGCGCGCACCCGTTCGCCCGCGACGAGCCCGAGACGCGGCTCCTCGCCGTCCGCCGCGCGGAAGCGGACGATGGCGAAGGGTGCGGTGAGGCCGGCGGACGACGATGTCACGGGTGTCTCCAATCACGCGCGCGTCGGTGGGCGGCGTGGATCCAGTCAAGCGCGTGAGCCGGTATCAGTGAAGGGCCGATCCATGATGGAGTCCATCACTCCTGTGGATGCGCTGAGCCCATGGCGCGCGCGATCGGCAGTCCGCCCGCGTGGCCCGTCAGGCCGCCGTCGACGGCGACCTCGGTGCCCGTCACGAACGAGGCATCCGGCGACAGCAACTGCAGGATGACGGCCGCGACCTCCCCGGGCGTGCCGGTGCGGCCGAGCGGGGTGCCCGCCAGGTTCGCGTCGCGGAACGCGCCGGGCGCGCTCGCGGTCATCGGCGTCTCGATGAAGCCGGGGCTGACGAGGTTGACGCGGATGCCGCGGGGCCCGAGCTCCATCGCCGCGGTCCTCGTGATGCCGCGGAGCGCCCACTTGCTCGCGCCGTAGGCGATGCCGTAGTGCGCCATGAGGCCGGCGGCCGACCCGACGTTGACGATCGAGCCGCCGTCGCGCATGAGCGGTGCGAGCGCCTGGATGCCGAGCGCCGGCCCGATCGCGTTGACGGCGAAGGCCTGCTGGAAGTCGTCGGGCGTCGCGTCGTGCAGGCGGGCGCGGCGCGTGATGCCCGCGGCGTTGACCAGGCCGGCGAGGGCAGCGGTGTCGCTGCCGAGCCGCGCCGCGAGCCCGGCCCAGGCGGAGGGGTCGGTCACGTCGAGCCGCACGCGATCGACGCGCGGTGGCGCGGGCTCTGCGGCACCCCAGGTCAGGTCGGCGGCGACGACCAGCGCCCCGGCCGCGAGGAGTCCCGCGACCGTCGCGGCGCCGATCCCGGAGGCCGCGCCCGTCACCGCGTACGTCCGACCCTCGATCGATCCCATCGGCGCCTCCTCGTCGTGACCACCAGTCGATCCATCGTCGCGCGAGGACGCCCCCGTGATGCGGCGCATCACGAACCCCGATGACGCGGCACCTCGGGGCTCCGTACACTCGCGAGGACGCGTCGAGGAGGATGGCATGGGCGAGGGTGCGGGCAACGACACCGGATCGGCACTGCATCCGGCGCGCCTGTTCTCGTGTGCGGGGCAGGTCGCCGTGGTGACCGGTGGGTCGTCGGGGATCGGGCTCACGGCTGCCGAGGCCCTCGCGGCCGCTGGCGCCCGGGTCGTCATCGTCGGCCTGCCCGACCGGGATCCGGACGCGGCGGCACGAGCGCTGCGCGATCGGGGGCTGGAGGTCGAGGGCCTCGCGGCCGACCTCACCGTGGAGGGCGCCGGCACCGACCTGGTCTCGACCGTTCTCGATCGCTGGGGACGCCTCGACACCGTGCTCGCGAACGCGGGCGCCGCCCTCGACGCATCGGGGCGGATCGACCTCGGCGCGCTCGACCGCATGTACGCCGTGCACGTGCGCTCGGTCGCCGAGTTGGCGAACGCCGCCGTGCCGGTGATGGCGGATGGCGGCGGCGGCGCGTTCCTCGTCATGTCGAGTCTCGCCGGCCTGCGCGGCAACCGCGTCCTGTCGGGCTACGGCATCACCAAGGCGGCGAACGCGCAGCTCGTGCGGAATCTCGCCGTGCAGTGGGGGCCCGCCGGCGTGCGGGCGAACGCGATCTCACCCGGCATCATCGCGACCGACTTCGCACGGTCCATCACCGACGATCCCGACGCGGCGGCACGTCGCCGGAAACGGACGCCGATCGGTCGGTTCGGCCGGCCGGAGGAGGTCGCCGGCGCGGTCGTCTGGCTCGCGTCATCCGCCGGCGCCTTCGTGACGGGCCAGAACATCGTGATCGACGGCGGCACGCTGATCGCGGACTGACGCCGCTCGGCCCCGCGATTGGCATACTGGACGGCACACCGTCCGGACGGAGGACTCCGTGGCCGACCTGACCGAACTCGCTCGTACCCACCTCGCCGCCGCGCTCACCGACGAGCACGGCCGGAGCGCCGAGCTGATCCTCCGCGACGGACCCATGCGACAGACGATCATCGCGCTGCGGTCGGGCGCCCAGCTCTCCGAGCACAACTCGCCCGCGGCCGCGAGCGTGCAGGTGCTGTCCGGGCGGATCCGCGTCACCGGGCAGGACGTCGCCGAGGTTCCCGCCGGCCGCGTCGACGTGCTCACCCATGACCGGCACTCGGTGCTCGCGCTCGAGGACTCGGTCTTCCTGCTCACGACCGTGACCGGCATCGAGCCCACCGGCGGGCCCGAGCGCGCCCGCTGACCCGCCGGAGAACGGCCGCATCGGCCCGCCCTGCGGGGCCGTTCACCGGAAGTTCCGCGGTCCTCAGGTCGGAATCGCCGAATCCGTCCGGCACATCGCGGATTCTCCTGTGATCGGGGCGCGCGAATCGGCGCAGATCAGGCGCGGGCGAACACCGCGGCGAGCGCCTGGCCGCCCCCGATGCACATCGTCTCGAGCGCGAGCTCGCCGTCGAGCGCGGGCAGCTCGTGCGCGAGCGTCGCGAGTATCCGGATGCCGGTGGCCCCGATCGGGTGACCGATCGAGATGCCGCTTCCGCGCGGGTTCAGGCGCGGGTCCTCGGCGTCGAGTCCCCAGTCGGCGAGGCACGCCAGCACCTGCACGGCGAACGCCTCGTTGAGTTCGATCACGTCGAGGTCGTCGAAGCGGATGCCCGCCCGGTGCAGCGCGAGGTTCGCCGCCGGGACGGGCGCGACGCCGAAGCGCAGCGGGTCGTTGCCCGCGACCGCCCACGACACCAGCCGCAGCATGGGCGTCAGGCCGAACTCGGCCGCACGCTCGGGCGTCGTCACGATGCACGCGGCCGCGGCATCGTTCTGTCCGCTCGAGTTGCCGGCGGTGACGGTGGCGTCGGGGTCGCGCCGTCCCAGGATGGCGCGCAACGATCCGAGCGCCTCGAGCGTCGTGTCGCCGCGCGGGTGCTCGTCGCGGTCGATGACGACGCTCCCCCGGCGGCCCTCCACCTCGACCGGCACGAGCTCGGCGTCGAATGCGCCCGACTCCTGCGCGGCGACCGCGCGGCGGTGCGATTGCAGCGCGAACGCGTCCTGCGCGTCGCGCGAGATCCCGTACTCGGCGCGCAGCAGCTCGGCCGAGCCGACGTTGCCGTCGGGCGTCGGGAACCGCCGGCCCCCGACGGTCTCGCGACCGCGCGAGAGCGCGTCGTGCAGCATCAGGCCGGCCCCGGCGATGCCCCGCCGGCCCTCGACCGTGTAGAGCGGGGCGTTCGACATCGACTCGACCCCGAGGGCGACGACGGCATCGGCGACCCCGGTCTGCACCTCCATGGCCGCGTTGAGCACCGCCTGCAGTCCCGACCCGCAGCGGCGGTCGAGCTGATAGCCGGTCGTCGTGACGGGGAAGCCCGCGTCGAGCGCGGCGACCCGGCCGATCGCGGGCGCCTCCATGGTCGGGTAGCCCTGGGCGGCGATGACGCCGTCGATCGCGGCGGGGTCGATGCCGGTGCGCTCGAGCAGGGCGGTGAGCACCGTGGTCGCGAGCTCGAGGGCGGCGACCGGTGCGAGCGCGCCGCCCATCCGTCCGACCGGGGTGCGCAGCGGCGCGCAGACGACGACCTCGCGCAGCTCGGTCACAGGCGGCCACCCCCCGACCTGCGAGTCGTCGGATCTCCGACGCGACGCGCCGACGGCGTCCCCGTGTGTCGTGCAGTTCGTCCGACGAATGCCACGACGAGCGTCATCGCGTGGCCTCCGCACCGAGGCCCGGCGACACCGTGACGGGCGCGCCCGTGGCATCCGTGACCTGCTCCACCGTGACGCCGGGCGCCAGCTCGACGAGCACGAACCCGTCGTCGGTCACGTCGAACACCGCGAGGTCGGTGATGACCCGGTCGACGCAGCGACGCCCGGTCAGCGGCAGCGTGCACTCCTGCACGAGCTTGGCCGAGCCGTCCTTCGCGACGTGCTCCATGACGACGATCACGCGCTCGGCGCCGTTGACGAGGTCCATGGCGCCACCCATGCCCTTGACCATCTTCCCGGGCACGGCCCAGTTGGCGATGTCGCCGTGGGCCGACACCTGCATGGCACCGAGGACCGCGGTCGTGATGCGCCCGCCGCGGATCATGCCGAAGCTCGCGGCCGAGTCGAAGTACGCCGCGCCCGGCAGCACCGTCACGGTCTCCTTGCCGGCGTTGATGAGCTTGGGGTCCTCCTCGCCCTCCCACGGGTACGGGCCGACGCCGAGGATGCCGTTCTCGGAATGCAGCACGACCTCGACGCCACCCGGCAGGTGGTTCGGGATCAGCGTCGGCAGGCCGATGCCGAGGTTGACGTACGTGCCGTCCTCGAGCTCGCGGGCTGCGCGGGCCGCCATCTCGTCGCGGGTCAGGGGCATCAGCGGGCCTCCTCGGCCTGGTCGGTGGCGGTTCCGGATGCCGCGGGCCGGCGCCGCACGGTCACCTTCTCGATCGGCAGGTCGGCGGCCTGCTCGGGCGTGAGCGCGACGACGCGGTCCACGTAGATGCCCGGCAGGTGGATGTCGTCGGGCCCGAGCTCGCCCGGCTCGACGAGCTCGTCGACCTCGGCGATCGTCACCTTCCCGGCCATTCCGGCGAGCGGGTTGAAGTTGCGGGTCGACTTCTCGAACCGCAGGTTGCCGTGCCGGTCGCCGACCGCGGCGCGCACGAGTCCGTAGTCGGTGCGGATGGCGCGCTCGAGGACGTACTCGCGGGTCCGGCCGAACGAGTCGAACGGGCGCAGCTCCTTCGGGTCGCTGGTCAGCGCGACCGAGCCGTCGGATGCGTAGCGCAGCGGCATCCCGCCGTCGGAGACCGCCGTGCCCGCGCCGGTCGCCGTGTAGAACGCCGGGATGCCGACGCCGCCCGCGCGCAGCCGCTCGGCCAGCGTGCCCTGCGGCGTGAGCTCGACCTCGACCTCGCCCGAGAGGTACTGGCGGGCGAACTCGCGGTTCTCGCCGATGTACGACGCGATGACCCGGCGGATGCGGCCGGCGGCGAGCAGCTCGCCGAGGCCCCACCCGTCGACGCCGCAGTTGTTCGAGACGACCTCGAGCTCGCCGACGCCGCGCGCGAGCAGCGCCCGGATGATCGTGATCGGCACGCCCGACAGGCCGAAGCCGCCGACGGCGAGCGACGCGCCCGAGGGGATGTCGGCGACGGCCTCGTCGGCCGTCGCGAAGGTCTTGTCCATGGGTCCTCCGGGGATTCAGGGGGTCTCGTCGGGGGCGTCGGTGGTGGATGTCGCGGCGTCGAGGTCCGCGAACACGGCGCGCATGATCGCGAACGCCGAGTTCGCCGCCGGCAGGCCGGCGTAGAGCGCGGTGTGCAGCAGGACCTCGGCGATCTCGTCGCGCGAGAGCCCGTTCCGAAGTGCGGCGCGCACGTGCATCGCGACCTCGTTCTCGTGGCCGCCCGCCGTGAGGGCGGCGAGCGTGGCGATCGAGCGCTCGCGGCGCGACAGCCCTGGCCGCGCCCAGACGTCGCCCCACGCGTACCGCGTGAGGAAGTCCTGGAACGCCGCGGTCTCGGACGTCGTCGCCGCGACCGCGCGGTCGACGTGCGCGTCGCCGAGCACCTCGCGGCGCACGGTCATGCCGCGGTCGTGGGCGACGGATGCCGCGCCGGCGCGCTCGGCGGCCGCGACGTGCTGCGCGATCAGCTCGGCGGCCGCAGCGGGCTCCTCGAGCACGGCGAGGTGCGACGCGCCGTCGAGGGCGACGTGCCGGCCGCCGGGGACGGCGTCGGCGAGGTCCTGCATGGACGCCGGCGTGGTCACGGCGTCGCGCTCGCCGCTGATCGCGAGGGTCGGCACCTGAAGATGCTCCAGGTCGGCGGTCCGGTCGAAGTCGGCGAGCGACTCGGCGCAGCGCGCGTACGACTCGTCGTCGACGTCGACGAGCGTCGTGAGCGACGCGGCGCCCGGGCCGCCGCCCTCGCGCTCGAGGAACCCGGGCGCGAACCAGCGGGCCGCGCTGCCGGTGACGAGCGACGCGGTGCCGCTCGCGCGCACCGCCGCCGCGCGCTCGGCCCACCCGTCGGGCGTGCCGATCCGTGCGCCGCTGCAGCTCGTGACGAGCGAGCGCACGCGCTCGGGATGCGCGACGGCGAGCTCGAGTGCGATCGCACCGCCGAGCGACACCCCGGCGACGTGGAACGCCCCGCCGCCGGCCTCGTCGACCACGGCGAGCACGGCGTCGGCGAGCTCGCCGATGGTGAACGCGTCGCCCGAGGCGGGCGAGACGCCGTGCCCGGGCAGGTCGACGCGCAGGATCCGCAGGCCGGCGGTCCTCGGGTCGGCTCGGAGCCGGGTGACGACGCCGTCCCAGAGGGCGCTCGTGGTGCCGAGCGAGGGCAGCAGCACGAGCAACGGGTTGGCCGCGGCGGGCGCGGCGCCGGGTGCGAACGAGCCGAGCAGGCGGGGAACGGTCATGGTCGGGCCTCCTGGTCGGCCGCGCCGGCGGAACCGGCGAGTCGGGTGAAACGGTCGACGGCGGCGTCGACGATGCGGTCGGATGCCGCGGCGAGCACGTCGCGATCGGGGCGCGCGCCCGCCCGCCCCGCCCCGGCCAGCACGACGGCGGCGCGGTCGGCGACGAGCTCCATCCCGTCGACGAGGCGGAACGCGGCATCCGCCGCCGAGCGTGCGAGCCGGACGAGGCGCCGCAGCGAGGACCATTCGGCGTGCCATCGTCCCGCCGACCGCTCGTCGCCCGCCACCGCGGCGCTCGCGACGACCTGCAGCAGGCCGGGCGCCTCGACCGCGGCCGCCGTGACCCGCACCGCGTCGACCGGGTTCTGCTTGTGCGGCATGGCCGACGATCCGCCTCCGCCGGCGAGGCGCACCTCGCCGACCTCCTCGCGTGAGAGGAACGTGGCGTCGCCCGCGACGCGTCCGAGTGCCGCGACGACCGAGGCGGCCGCCGAGGCGACCGCGAGCACGGGCGTGCGCTCGACCTGCCACGAGCGACCGGGGTCGGCGAGCCCGAGTCGGCGCGCGAGCTCGGCGCGGACCTCCTCGGCGCCCGTGGCTCGGCCGGCCGCGACATCCGCCGCCGCACCCGTTCCGACGGCACCGCCGAACTGCACCGGGAATGCGAGCCCGTCGAGCACGGCGATCGCCGAGCCCACCCCGTCGAGCCAGCCCGCGGCGAGCACCCCGAGCGTGGAGGCCTCGCCGTGCCGCGCGATCGACCGTGCGATGCGCGGGCTCCGCCGATGCGCCTCGGCGAGCGCCGCCAGCGAACGGCCCGCCTCGACGAGCGAGGCTCGGGCGTCGGAGAGCGCGTCGCGCGCGACGAGCATGAGCGCGGTGTCGACGACGTCCTGGCTGGTCGCGCCGAGGTGCAGCCGGTCGGCCGGCAGCCCGGCCGCCTCGAGCTGCGCGCGCAGCGCGGGCACCAGCGACACGACCGGCACGCCGTCGCGGACCACGCCTGAGCGCAGTGCCGCGCGGTCGAGCGCCGCGGCATCGAGTGCGTCGGCCTGCGCGTCGAGGAACTCGCCGAGCACGCTCCCCCAGGCCAGGAGCAGCGCGCGCTCGACCTCGACCATCGCGGCGAGCACCGCGTCGTCGTCGGTGCCGGTCGCGTCGGCCGCACCCGGATCGATGAGTCCCCAGTCGGTCATCGCTCCATCCTGCTCAGACCTCGGTGCCGTAGTCGAGGAACACGGTCTCGCCCTCGCCCTGCAGCCGGATGTCGAAGCGGTACGAGCGGGGCGCGTCGGACTCGGCGATGAGCGTGCCGCGGCGCGAGGCGTCGACGCGGGCGAGCAGCGGATCGGCGGCATTCGCGGCCGGCTCGTCGCCGAAGTAGGCGCGCGTGAACAGGTGGTGCAGCACGCCGCGCGCGAAGATCGTGACGAGCAGGTACGGCGCCGAGCCCTCGCGCGCCGGCCCGGGCTTGATCGTCGTGAACGAGAAGTGCCCGTCGCGGTCGACGGCCGCGCGGCCGAAGCCCGCGAAACCGTGCTGGTCGCGATAGAACGCCCCGCGGTCGGTGGAGGGCCGGCCCGAGGCATCCGCCCCCCAGATCTCGACGATCGCGTCGGGGATCGGGTCGCCCGCGCCGTCGAACACGGTCCCGTGGAGGCGGATGGCGTCGGGCTGCCACGGCGCGCGCACGTCGGGACCGCCGGCGTACGGCAGCGCGTAGCCGAAGAACGGGCCGACCGTCTGCGACGGGGTCTGCGCGAGCGGGCCGACGTGCTCGCCCGGGTGCACGTGGGCGCCGGGGAGGTCGGTGGCGTCGAAGGCCTCGGCGCCCGTCTCGTCGGGCAGGGACTGCTCAGGCATGGTCGGCGTCCTCCGGCTCCATCCAGGTCGACCTCGGGCCGGTGAGCACGACGTCCCACCGGTAGCCGAGCGCCCACTCGGGCTCGCTCACGTCGTGGTCGTACTGCGCGACGAGCCGCTCGCGCGCCTTCGGGTCGACGATCGACTGGTAGATCGGGTCGAGGGCGAACAGCGGGTCGCCCGGGAAGTACATCTGCGTGATCAGCCGCTGCGTGAAGGCGCTGCCGAAGAACGAGAAGTGGATGTGCGCCGGGCGCCACGCGTTGCGGTGGTTCTTCCACGGGTAGGCGCCCGGCTTGATCGTCGTCAGCCGGTACGAGCCGTCGTCGCCCGTGATGATGCGCCCGACGCCCGTGAAGTTCGGATCGAGCGGCGCGGGGTGCTGGTCGCGCTTGTGCACGTAGCGACCGGAGGCGTTCGCCTGCCAGATCTCGATGAGTTGGTTGCGCACCGGTCGCCCCTCGCCGTCGAGGATCCGGCCGGTGACGATGATGCGCTCGCCGAGCGGTTCGCCCGCGTGCTGGATCGTCATGTCGGCCTCCTCGGCCGCGACGTCGGTGTGCCCGAACGCGGGCGACACGAGCTCGATCTCCTCGGGGTCGGCGCGCACCAGTTCGTGGGTCGGATGGCGCAGCACGGTCGAGCGGTACGGCGCGAAGTCGCGGCGGGGGTGCGCGGCGAGCGAGCGACCGGCCGATGCCGCGGCATCCGTGTCGCTGCGATGCCGTTGTGCGATCTCGTCGCTGATGGCCTGCTGCCCGGTCTCGGGCTGGGGTGCGGGTCGTGGCATGGTCACTCCGTGGTGAAGGGAAGTCCGGCGTACTGCTCGGCGAGGCTCTGCATGGCGGCGTGCGAGCCGGTGACGTACTCGAGCTGGCCGACCTGGCTGCGGTAGCGGAACGCGCGCGCCGCGGCATCCGGAACCTCGTGGTGCACGTGCAGCATCTCGGTCATCCACTGCGAGAAGTGCTGCACCTTCCACTGCCGGGCCAGCGCGCGCTCGCTGTAGCGCGCGAGGCCGCCGTCGTCGCCGGCGCGGTGGTCGAGGATGGCGCGGGCCAGCAGCGCCACGTCGGCGATCGCCGAGTTCAGGCCCTTCGCGCCGGTCGGCGGCACGATGTGCCCCGCGTCGCCCGCGAGGAACATGCGGCCGTGCTGCATCGTGGAGACGACGAAGCTGCGCATGGGCGTGATCGACTTCTCGGTGATCGGGCCCTCGGTCAGCTCCCAGCCGTCGACGCCGAGGCGGGTCTGCAGCGCGTCCCAGATGCGGGCGTCGCTCCAGTCGTCGATCGACTCGTCGGGCGCGACCTGCACGTACAGGCGCGACACCTCCAGCGAGCGCATCGAGTGCATCCCGAAACCGTCGCGGTGCAGGGCGTAGATCAGGTCGTCGGTCGAGGGCGGCACGTCGGCGAGGATGCCGAGCCAGCCGAACGGGTACGAGCGCTCGAACACCTCGATGCCGCCGTCGGGGATGCTGCGGCGGCAGACCCCGTGGTAGCCGTCGGCGCCCACGACGAAGTCGCACTCGAGCTCCTCGGTCGCGCCGTCCTTCGTGTAGATGACGGTCGGGCGCGTGCCGGTCACGCCGACCGGCTCCACGTCCTTCGCCTCGAACACGACGTTCGAGCCGATGCGGTCGTGCTCGGCAAGGAGGTGCCGCACGAGCGCCTGCTGGCCGTACACCGTCACGGTGCGGCCGACGAGGTCGACGAAGTCGACGTGGTGGCGCTGGCCCTCGTACTGCAGGTAGATGCCGTGGTGCGTCAGGCCGCGCTCGCGGAGATCGGTGTCGAGGCCGTGCTCGGCGAGCAGGTCGACCGAGCCCTGCTCGAGCACCCCGGCGCGGATGCGGCCGAGCACGTGCTCGCGGGTCTGCGCCTCGAGGATCACGAACGGCACACCGGCCTGGGCCAGCAGGTGACCGAGCATCAGGCCGGCTGGGCCCGCGCCGATGATGGCCACGGAGGTGGACTGTCGCACGTTCACGCCTCTCACGTCGTCGGAAGAACGTGACCAGCATGGATGTCACGACGGCGAGCCGCAGGGGGCCTTCCGCCCAGTGGAAGGATTACTCGCCGGGTCGTCGGTACCCCAGCGCCGACGAGATGCCGCGCGCCGCCATCCGCACGCCCAGCGCGAACTGCGGCTCGCCGACCCGCTCGACGTGCGCGATGATCGACACCGCCGCCACGACCTCACCCGTGGCATCCCGCACCGGCGCGGCCACCGAGAATGCCCCGCGCGTGAGCTCCTCGACGGAGGTCGACAGTCCGAACGAGCGGATCTCCGCGAGCCGGCGCCGCAGCTCCCGGTCCTCGGTCAACGTGTTCGGGAGGAACTTCCGCGGCTTCGACGCGAGCACCTCGTCGAACACCTCGGTCGGCGCATGCGCCAGGAGCACGAGCCCCACGCCGGTCGCGTGCAGCGGCAGGCGCGAGCCGACATCCGAGATCGCCTCGACCGCCCCGTGGCCCGACAGCCGCTCGAGGTAGACGGCGCCGAGCCCGTCGCGGACCGCGAGGTGCACGTGCTCGCCCGTCGACTCGAGCAGGTCGTCGAGATACGGCCGCGCGATGCGCCTGAGGCGGAGCGCGGTGGGCTGGCGCACGCCCAGTCGCCAGAGCCGCATGCCCACCCGGTACCGTCCGTCGTCGCCGCGCACGAGCCCGCCCCACTGGACCCACTCGCGCACGAGCCGGTGCGCGGTCGAGAGCGGCAGGCGCGCGCGCGACGCGATCTCGCTGAGGCTCAGGTCCTCGCGGCCGGCGAACGCGTCGGCGATCGCGAAGAGCTTCTCCGCCACCGAACGCGAGTCCGCGCCGCCTCCCGACATGGGCACATGCTAGCCCCGCGGCATCCGCATCAGCCGCGGCGATGGTCGGCATCAAGAGATTCGGGTTCCCTGATACCGGGCGAGCGCCGACAGTGGAAACGTGCCCCGAACGGCACCCCGTACCACGCGGTCGTCATCACCGCACTCCGACTGAAGGATCGACGATGATCAAACTCCTCTCCCACCTCTCCTACCTCGAGATCGCGGCGCCCGACGTCGAGGCCTCCGTCCGCTTCTACGAGGAGCAGGTCGGGCTTCGGGTCCAGTCGCGCGCGAACGGCAAGGTCTACCTGCGCTCGTGGGGCGACTACTACAACTACTCGCTCGTGCTCACCGAGGGCCCCGAGCCCGCGCTGAACGTCATGGCGTGGCGCACCTCGAGCCCCGAGGCGCTCGACGAGGCGGCCAAGCGCATCGAGGCCGCCGGCGTCACCGGCGAGTGGATCGCCGAGGGGCACGGGCACGGACGCTCCTACCGCTTCACCGGCCCGTGGGGACACACCATGGAGCTGTTCTGGGAGGTCGAGAAGTACGTCGCCCCCGAGGAGTTCCGGTCGGTCTTCCCCGACCGCCCGGAGAAGCGCACGCAGCACGCCGTCGGCCCGCGTCAGCTCGACCACGTGACGGTCGCCGCGTCCGACGTGCGCGCGTTCACCGAGTGGTACCGCGACGTGCTCGGCTTCCGCATCATGGCCTACACGACGCTCGACGACTACCCCGTCACGGTCTTCGGCGTGATCACGACGAACGAGAAGTCGCACGACCTCGGCGTCGTGCTCGACAGCTCGGACCGCCCGGGCCGCGTGAACCACTACGCGTTCTGGGTCGACTCGCGCGAGGAGCTGCTCCAGGCGGCCGACGTGCTCATGGAGCGCGGAACCCACATCGAGTACGGTCCCTCGATCCACGGCGTCGGCGAGCAGAGCTTCCTGTACTTCCGCGACCCGAGCGGGATGCGCATCGAGTGGAACACCGGCGGCTACCGCAACTACGTTCCCGACTGGGAGCCCGGCGAGTGGAAGCCCTCCACCGGGTCGAACAACCTCTACCGCAACGGCGCGATGCCGATGTCGATGACCGAGTCGTTCCCGCCCGACCCCGGTAAGCCCTCCGCGACCGAGGAGGGCATCGTGCCCGGCACCGAGGAGGCCATCCTCAACCCCTACGCGGTGCAGGGCCGGGGCTGACGGAAGCTCGGCCGGTCGGAGTCCTCCCGCTCGGCCGGGCGCAGCGCAACGCGACGACGGATGCCGCAGGTGTGGAGCCTGCGGCATCCGTCGTTCGCGTTCTCTCCGCGAGGGGGGGGGGAAAGGAGAAAAGGGGGGGGGGGGGGGGGGGGGGTTTGGGCCCCCACCCCCAACAACAAAAGCC
>NZ_JBVHVX010000008.1:65797-214460 GCF_055564615.1 Agromyces sp. NPDC029043
CCAACCTAAACAGGGTGTGAGAACCCAGCACCTTCCTTTTTCTCCTCCCTTCCGGAGGGGCCCCACACAACCCCTTGGGGGGCGGTTGTGCCCCCCCCCCCCCCCCCCCCCACGACGACCGGAGCGCGCGAAGGGCGCCTACGAGCGCGGCAGCACGGCGAGCACGCGCCGGATGTGGTCGCGGAACTCGTTCATGAACTCGGTGAGGAAGCCCTCGGTGCTCTCGTTCGCGATCGAACCGTCCTCGCGGAAGACGTCGGGCGAGAACGTGATGTACGCCTCGGGCGCCGTCATCTGGCGGGCGTTGCAGAAGCTCAGCACGGCGCGGAGGCTCTGCTGCGCCACCGCCGTGCCGATGGATCCGGGCGATGCGCCGATCACCGCCGCCGGGATGTGGTCGAAGGAGTTGCGCCCCCAGGGCCGCGACGCCCAGTCGATCGCGTTCTTCAGTGCGCCCGGGATGGAGCGGTTGTACTCGGGCGTGACGAACAGCACGGCGTCGGACCGTCCGATCGCCTCCTTGAGCTCGAGCGCCTCCGGAGGGTAGTCGTCGTCGTAGTCGGGGCTGTACAGCGGCAGGTCGCGGATGGGGATCTCGGTGAACTCGAGGTGTTCGGGCGCGACGCGGATGAGCGCCTTCGACAGCGTGCGGTTGATCGACGTGGAGGACAGGCTGCCGACGAAGTAGCCGACCTGGTAGGTGCGCATGGGGGCTCCTCTGCTCGCGGTTCGAGCCCAAGCTACGGCGGAAGCTCCTCGGCGTGGAGGGGGTTGCACGCGTGCACTCGCGACGCACGGCGACGATCCTGAACCTCCGAGTATTCTTCACGTGTCGAGGAAGAGGTTGACCGTTTCAGCCTGGGGCGGTTAGCCTTCCTCAGCGCCGGTGCACGTCTCGTGCCCAGCGCCAGCCCCACCCGCCCCGTCACCCGCGGGGAGACCCGAGCCGCCCCCAGCGGCCCACCCCCCAGATGAACACCCCGTCCGCGACGTCATGTCGCGGCGACCGGATGGCGCGCCCCCACGCGTCCATCCGCTATCCACGATCGGAGATCGAGATGAACCTGCTCGAGCTCGCCGAATGCCGGCAGTGCGGACACGACGACACCGAGCACCTCGGTGCCTGCCGCACGGACATCTTCGCCGGCGGCGCCTGGGCGAAGTGCGACTGCGCTTCCTTCGTCACGTCCGAGGCGGCCTGAGCCGCTGAACCCCGCCGCCCACTCGGGCGACGGGTCCGGAGCTCCGGGGGTCTGCTGACTCCCGGCGCTCCGGATCACCCGGTCGCCGCTCACCCATCGCAGTCAGCCCTCGCGCTCGGATCGCAGCAGGCGCACCTCCTCCCCTTCGAGCATCGCCTGCACGCGGCGCAGCACGAGATCGTCGTGCGGCCCTGGTCGCGCAGCGCGAGCACGGCCCCCGTGCTTCCGGTCGAGCAGCGCGAGGCGCATCGCCCGGCACCGGTCGCTCCCGTGAGCGCGCCGGAACCTCCGGGGCGTCGGCGGAGCGCCGCGACCCCCTCCGACGGCGATCCCCGCGACTGGCAGAATCTCCGTATGCACGTGCCCGGCGAGACGGTGACCGGTCCGGGATGACGTCGGCCTGGCTCGTGCTCGCCGGGCTCGTCGCCCTCGTCGGCGGAGCCGAACTGCTGGTCCGCGGCGGCACCAGCCTCGCCGCCCGACTCGGGGTCTCGCCCATGGTGATCGGCGTGACCGTCGTCACGCTCGGGACCACCGCACCGGAGTTCGCGGTCGGCATCGATGCGGCACTGTCCGGAACGGGCGCACTGGCCGTCGGCAACATCGCCGGGACGAACACGCTGAACCTCCTCCTGATCCTCGGAGTCGTCGCGCTCATCCATCCGATCGCCCTGCGCTCGAGGGTGATCCGCCTCGACCTGCCGGTGATGGTCGGCGCCGCTGTCGTGCTGCTCGTCCTCGCGCTCGACGGCGTGCTCTCGCGAACCGACGGCCTCGTGCTGGTCGGGCTCGGAGCGGCCTACACCGTCGTCGTCCTCCACGCCGCCCACCGCGAGAGCATCGCCATCCGGTCGGAGTTCGCTCGTGAGTTCGGCGAGCCGCGTACGCGCACGATCGCGGCGAAGGGCCTCGCCGTGCGGGACGCGGTCTGGCTCGTGGCCGGCATCGGGGTCGTCGTGGTCGGCGCCGACCTGCTCGTGACCGGCGCAGTCGGCGTCGCGACCGTCCTGGGGGTGCCGCTGTCGGTCATCGGGCTCACCGTCGTGGCGCTCGGCACCTCGGCGCCGGAGTTGTAACCGCGATCGTCGCGACCATCCGGCGCGAACGCGACATCGCGGTCGGCAACCTCATCGGCAGCAGCGTCTACAACGTCCTGTTCATCCTCGGTGTCACCGGCATCGTCCAGACCGGCGGCGTCACGCTCGATCGCGGTCTCGTCACGATCGACCTGCCGTTCACGGTCGCGGCGACCGTGGCCTGCATCCCCGCCTTCCTGACCGGCCGGCGGATGCAGCGCGTCGAGGGCGCCGTCTTCGTGCTGGCGTACCTCGCCTACCTCGGGACGCTCCTCGTGCTGCGCGCCTGACGCGCTCCGCTCGTGCGCCGAGGCCATGTCGACGTGCGCAGCGCGCCCGCCCCTACGCGATGAGGAACCGGGCGATGAGCCCGTCGCGCAGGTCGAACGTGAACGTGCCCGGACCGTTGTAGCCGTTGCCCGTCACCGTCACGGTCAGCAGGTACTGCTCGGGCTTGCGTCCCGGCACGATGCCGTGCAGGTCGAAGTGCGCCTGCCGGCCGATGTTGTCACTGTCGTTCCAGCTCGCGACGCCCTCGCGCCCGTGGAACTCGCGCCCCCAGTCGTTCAGGTAGGCGTCCTCGGTGAACGCGGCGACGAACGCCTCGGAGTCGCCGCGGTTCGTGCTGTCGACGAATGCCGCGATGGCGGGCGGGATGCTCGTGTCGGCCATGGCCGTCACCCTACGCCGCTGCGCAGCCGGTGTCAGGGGGCGGATGGCGCGGGGGGTGCCATCCGCTGCGATGATGGTCGGCATGACCGAGCCCGCGATCCGTCCCGTGCGCCCTCGCGTGCTGGGCCCGGTGGTCGACGAGATGACGCGATGCGTGCATTACCGCACCGAGGTCGACATCGTCGCGATCCGGTTCGCGTGCTGCGGCGAGTACTACCCCTGTCACCTCTGCCATGCGGAGACGGCCGACCACCCCGCGGAGCTGTGGCCGCGGACCGAGCGCGATCGCGAGGCGGTGCTCTGCGGCGCGTGCGGCGCCGAGCTCACGATCACGGCGTACCTCGGCGCGACCGAGTGCCCGGAGTGCGGAGCGCGGTTCAACGAGCGATGCCGCCTGCACACGCACCTGTACTTCCAGACCGGGGGCTGAACGCCCCGGGCGGCTTCGCCCACGAATCCCGTGTTCGTGTGAGTTCATCCGCAGGAACCCGTGACTCGTCTCAGGCCGCGACGACCTGCGCGAGGAACGCGTTCCGCTCGGCCTGCGCCGGATACCCCGCGGCATCCGTCACGCACACCGGGCACCAATGGCCCCCGGTGAGCACGAGCCGAGGGCTGGCACTGAACTCGTGCCCGAATGCGCACGCCCACGTGATCGGCGTCGCAACGTCGCCGCGCACGACGTCGGTGCTGAGCAGCCGCCCGCCGCGGTGCGCCGCGACCTCCAGGTAGTCGAGCGCCGACCACTCCGCGGCGGACTTCGACTCGTCGTACCCGTGGTCGAGCAGACTCGGCATGCGCGATGGGCTCGGGGGCTCGAACGTCGACCAATCGCCGATCGCCTCCCATTCGGCGCGCGAGCCGAAGTGCGCCGCGATCTCGGCATGGTCGCCGCGCCGGATCGCGGCCATGGTGCCGCGCGGCTTGCGCGTCAACGGCTTCATGACGAGGTGCTTCACGATCCAGGCCGGCACGCGGCCGGCCGAGCGAACCGAGGCGGGCGCCGCGGCGATGGCCCGGGCGAGCGCGTCGTCGAACGTGTCGCGACGGAACGGCACGAGCTCGTCCAGCCGGTCGCTGTCGGCGTACCACTGGCCGTGGAAGTTGCGGGTGGCGAACCAGTCGCGGTCGTACCAGCGGCGGATGTCGCGCACCCCCATCGCCCGCCCGATCGCGGTCTGCAGCTCCCAGTTGGTGAGCCGCCATCCGTCGCCGCCGCCGATGTTGTACACGCCGCCCCAGAGCTCGTCGGGCACGTCGGCCTCGCAGAGGTTCGCGAGCAGGCGCGCGGAGTCGTCGGCGCTCGCCCACTCCATGACCGCGCCGAAGGGCGAGTGGGTCATGATCGGGTCCCGGATCTCGAGCATGCCGGGGTGGAAGATGCCGGTCTGCCGGAGTTGCACCCATCTGGGCAGTCCGGAGTCGACCAGGATGCGCTCGGCGACGACCTTGCTCTGCCCGTACTCGTCGTACTGCGAGACGCGGATGGGGTCGCCGACGCGTCCCCAGTGGTGCGGCGGATTGCGGCTGCCGGTCTGCGCGACCGAGCCGACGCCGACGACCGCGACCGAGCCCGGGTCGGGCAGCGCACGCACCGCCTCGACGATGTTGCGGATGCTGCCGACGTTCACGCGGTGCGCGAGCTCCGGACGTTCGTCGGCGAGTGGCGAGACCACCGCGCCGACATGCAGCACGACATCGACGCGCTGGACGCACGCCGCGACGGTCACCGCGTCGGTGAGGTCGCCCCAGACCACCTCGAGGTTCGGCATGTCGTGGAACTCGGCGAGCGCCGCTCGGTCGCGCTCGGTCGGGAGCGCCAGCGCGATGACGCGGATGCGGTCGGCGCGCTCGCGGAGTTCGCGCAAGGTGGCGCGGCCCCAGTTGCCTGACGCGCCCGTCAGGAGCACCTGCCTCACGCGACCGGCTCCGGCTGGGCCGCGGCGAGGCTCAGCGCGATGAACTGCTCGAGCACGTCGTCGGCGAGGTCGACGCCGGGGAACCGCGCGAACTGCCCCATCGGCATCGACTCGACCATCCTCAGCGCGTTCGCGTTCGCCTCGGCGGCCGCCTGCTGCTCGGCCGTCGCGTTCGCCATCATTCCCTGCATGAGCGCGGGCCCGACGACGGGGTGGCCGAACCATTCCTTGACCGTCGAGTCGAGGCTGAGCGCCGCGGGCCGGTCGATGTCGCCCTCGAGCGCGAGGTCGCGCGTCGCGACGATGTCGCTCGCCGAACGGCCGAGCTCCAGGCGGTAGGCGCCCGGGGCGACCCACCAGCGTGAGCCGCGCGCATCCCAGTGCGCGAACGCGCGGCGTTCGAGTTCGAGCTCGACCGTGGTCGCTTCGCCGGGGGCGAGTTCGACCTTCGCGAACGCGCACAGTTCACGGACCGGGCGGCGGACATCCGACGGCGCGGGCGCGACGTAGAGCTGCACGATCTCGGCGCCCGTGACGTCGCCCGTGTTCCGCACGATGACACGGGAAACGGCGGTGTCGGGCCCGGTCGCCTCGACCTCGAACGCCTCGACCTCGAAGGTGGTGTAGCTCAGGCCGTGCCCGAACGGGTACCGCACCGCACGGTCGGCGCTCGTGTAGTAGCGGTACCCGACGAACACGCCTTCGCCGTGCCGCACGACCTCCTGCTCACCGGGGAAGTTGAGGTACGCCGGGGTGTCGGCGAGCGCGAGCGGGATCGTCTCGGCGAGCCGTCCCGACGGGTTCACCGCGCCGGTGAGCACGTCGGCGAGCGCGCCGCCGACCGCTTGGCCGAGCGCCCAGCCCTCGACGATCGCGTCGACCTCGTCGTGCCAGGGCTCGAGCGAGACCACGCCGCCGTTGGACAGCACCACGACCGTGCGCTTCGCGACGGCGGCGACCGCTCGGATCGCGGCGACCTGGGCCGCGGGCAGATCGAGGTGCTCGCGGTCGAAGCCCTCCGATTGGTCGATCTCGTACAGCCCCGCGAACACGACGGCGACGTCGGCGGATTCCGCGGCGGCGCGCGCCTCGGCGAGCATCGCGACGGCGGTCTCGCCGTCGGCTCCACGCGCGTACCCGGCCGCGTAGTCGACCTGCTCCTCGCCGAGCGCGCGCCGGAGCTCATCGAGCGGCAGGTCGACGCGGGTGGCGTTCACGTGGGAGCTGCCGCCGCCCTGGTACTGCGGGTCGACCGCGAGCTCGCCGATCACGGCGACGCGCTGGCCGGCGCGCAGCGGGAGCGTGGCATCCTCGTTGCGGAGCAGCACCACCGACGCCGCCGCCGCCCGGCGGGCGAGCGCGTGGTGGTCGTCGACGTCGAACGGGGCCGGCGTGCCGGCGTCATCCGATGTCGTCCGCTCGGCCAGACGCCGCAACCGTTCGACGCTCGCCTCGACGAGGGATCGGTCGAGCCGCCCGTCGCGGACCGCGGCGAGGATCGCCTCCGTTCCCTCGTCACCAGAGGTCGGCATCTCGAGGTCGAGCCCGGCGGCGAGCGCCTCGACGCGGTCCTTGATCGCGCCCCAGTCCGAGACGACGAGGCCGTCGAACCCCCACTCGTCGCGCAGCAGCTCGGTGAGCAGCCACCGGTTCTCCGATGAGAACACGCCGTTGATGGCGTTGTACGCGCTCATGACCGTCGCGGGCGCGGCGTCCTTCACGACGCGCTCGAACGCAGGCAGGTAGATCTCGCGCAGGGTGCGCTCGTCGACCTCGGCGCTCACGCGCATGCGATCTGTCTCCTGGCTGTTCACGGCGAAGTGCTTGAGCGAGGCGCCGACCCCGGTCGACTGCAGGCCGCGCACCCACTCGGTGGCGAGCACGCCGGTCAGGCGCGGATCCTCCGAGAGGTACTCGAACGTACGCCCTCCGAGCGGAGAGCGCTTGATGTTGATGCCCGGCCCGAGCACGACGTCGACGCCGAGCGCGCGGGCCTCGCGGCCGATGGCCTCGCCGATCTCGCGGGCGAGCGAGGGGTCCCAGCTCGAGCCGAGCGCGACCCCGGGCGGGAAGCACGTCGCCGGCACGCTCGCGTTGAGGCCGAGGTGATCCTCGCCCTCGCGCTGCCGGCGGATGCCGTGCGGTCCGTCGACGAGGGTGAGCGAGCGGATGCCGCGTCCCTCGCGCGTCGCCCAGAAGCTCGCGCCGCTCAGCAGCGCGGCCTGCTCGGCGAGGTCGGCGTCGGCGGCCGCCGCCTCGTCGGCGGGCTCCGGGGCCGTGAGCACGTCGGCCGGGATCGGATCGCCCGCGGACACCGCGGCGAGGCCGCGTTCGAAGTCGGCGAGCACTCCGTCAGGGTCGGGGAGCATGACCGCGATCTGCCGGGGCGTCACCTCGTCCTGACCGCGAAGGCCCGCCTGCATATGGTTGGCGGCCGCCGGGATGTGCTTCACCACGACGCCCGTGATGACGCGCATGGCCTCCTCGCTCTCGATCAGGTCGGCGAGACGCGAGTCGACGGTGAACACCGGCAGTTCGATCGGGTCCATGTCGAACGGCTCGGTCCACTCGTACTCGCCGTGGCCGAGGCCCGGGTGCTGCGCACCCGACGGCAGCACGACGTCGGCCTCCGCGCCGACCGGCACGGTCACCCGCACGGTCAGCCGCCCGTCGTCCCATTGCCATCCGGAGGCCGCGCGGCCGTACGGGGTCTCGAGCGACGTCGTCGCACTGGTGAGCCCGCGCTTCGGCGGCTGCGGCGCGATGCGGAGGCGGCGATATCCGGGAGCGGCGGGGGCGAGGCCGGCGACCACGCGATGCATCCAGTCGGCGACCGACCCGAAGGCGTAGTGGTTGAACGAGGTCATGCCGCTGGGGTTGACCGAACCGTCGGGAAGGAGCGAGTCCCATCGCTCCCAGATGGTGGTGGCGCCGTTCTTGACGGAGTAGAGCCACGACGGGTTCTGCGTCTGCAGCAGCAGCTTGTATGCCGCATCGGCGTGTCCGTTCCGGCTGAGCGCGTCGGTCACGAGCGGGGTGCCGAGGAAGCCGGTGGCGATCCTGTAGCCGTGTTCGCGCACCAGCGCCGCGAGCCGATCCGCGGCGCGGCGCCGCTCGTCGGCGCCGTCGAGCAGGTCGAACTGGAGCGCGAGCGCATAGGACGTGACCGAGTCGGAGAGGAGCCTCCCGGAGCCCGATACGTACTCGCGGTGGAACGCGTCGCGCACCTCGTCGGCGAGGCGCCCGTAGCGCTCGGCGTCGTCGTCGCGACCGAGCAACGCCGCGGCGTTCGCGACGATTCGGGCGGACCTGGCGAAGTACGCCGTCGCGACGATCTCGGTGAACGTCATGGTCGCGTCGGGACGCTCGGGCGGGGCGGTCGGGTCGAGCCAATCGCCGAACTGGTGGCCGCCGGTCCAGAGCCGGTCCTCGCCGGCGAGCCCGGCGACCTGGTCGACCCACGCGGCCATGCTGTCGAACTGCCGGCGCAGTACCTCGAGATCTCCGCGGCGCTCGTAGATGGTCCACGGCACGACGGTCGCGGCATCCGCCCAGCCGGCCTGCGGTGAAGCCGCACCGGGGGTCGCTGCGGGCACGACCATCGGCACGCCCCCCAGTCGCCGCTGCTCCGCTTCGAGGTCCCGCAGCCATGACACGAGGAAGCCGGCGCTGTCGTAGAGATACGACGCGGTCGGTGCGAACACCTGCAGGTCGCCGGTCCACCCCAGGCGCTCATCGCGCTGCGGGCAGTCCGTGGGAACGTCGACGAAGTTCCCGCGCATGCCCCAGACGACGTTCTCGTGGAGTCGGTCGACGAGCGGTTCGGATGCCGCGAACCGGCCGGTGCGGTCCATGTCGGAGTGCAGCACCTCGGCGATCACCGCAGAGGGTTCGAACGCACCCGGCCAGCCGTCGATCTCGGCGTATCGGAAGCCGTGGAACGTGAACCTCGGCGCCCACGTCTCCTCGCCGTCGCCGCGCAGGACGTACCGGTCGGTCTGCTTCGCGGATCGCAGGGGTTCGACCGCCAGCTCTCCGTGCTCGAGCACCTCGGCGTGGCGGAGCGTGATGGTCTCGCCCGCGGTGCCGGTCACGGTGACGCGCAGCCGACCGACGAGGTTCTGCCCGAAGTCGACGATCAGCTTTCCGGACGGGCTCGTGAGCACCTCGCGTACGGGGAGCGTCTCGGTGACGCGCACCGGCGGACCGTCGGGTGCGACGAGGGTCGCGGGGTCGCGGTCCTGAGCCGCGGCGGCCTCCCATCCAGCGTCGTCGAAATCGGTCGTCGACCAAGCGGGAACGTAGCGGCGCGCGTCGAACTCCTCGCCGTCGTACAGGTCGGCGGCCCGGATCGCGCTCCCGCCGATCTTCCAGTCGGTGCCGGATGCCACGACCTGCCGCCGCCCGTCGGCGTAGTCGACCTCGAGCTGGGCGAGCACGCCGAGGCGATCCCCGTAGAGGGCGCTGCCGCCGTCCCAGCCGAGGCGTCCGCGCCACCAGCCGTCGCCGAGCCACGCGCCGACCACGTTGCGACCCGGGCGCAGCAGGCCGGTCACGTCGAACGTGGCGTACCGCAGGCGCGACTCGTAGGCGGTCCATCCGGGCGTGAGCTCGTGGTCGCCGACGCGCGCGCCGTTGATCTCGAGTTCGACCAGCCCGTGGGCGGTGGCGTAGAGACGCGCTCGAGCGATGGGCACGTCGTCGAGGTCGGCGATGCCGCGCACGAGCGGCGAGCGCTCCCCCGCGAGCGCGCCCGCGGGGTTCGGGCCGACCATCCTCGCGTGCCAGTCCGATGGCTGGAGCAAGCCGGCCTCGACCGGGGCCCATCCGCTCCACTCCGACGCGGCGCCGCCCTCGCCGATCACCCGGACCCGCACCTCGCGCCGCTCGCGGGAAGCCAGCGGCGCGAACGGCCACGGCACGAGCACCGAATCGGGGCTGTCGACGGCGTGCGAGGCCGGCGCCGCGCCATCCGTCGCCCTCGACTCGACCTCGTAGCGCGCCTGACGCCACCCGCCGGGCGCCGACTCGACGATCCAGCTGAGGCGGGGCTCGGGTTCGCCGATGCCGAGCGCGTCGCGGTGGTGCTCGAAGCGGACGGGGGTGATGGTGATGCTCACGAGGGGTTCCTTCGGTGGGGTGCGGATGTCGGAGGTCGCGGCCGGCTCAGCGCACCGAGCGGATGCGGAGGATGACCAGGCCGCCGGCGAGCACGAGGGCCGCCGCGACGATGAAGAGGAGCGAGTAGTTCTTGTCGCCACCCGTGACCCCCACGAGCAGGATCGCGGAGGCGACGAGCGGGCCCGCGGACTGCGGGATCGAGGTGGCGAAGCCTGTGATGCCCATGAACCGGCCGGCGTCGGTGGCCTTCTCGGGCAGCACGTCGAGCAGCAGCGCCTGGTCGACCGCCGAGAACATGCCGATGCCCGTCGAGACGATGAGCGACCCGGCGATGAGCAGCGGCAGGTCGGACGACAGCGCCATGAGCACCATGCCGGCGGCCATGAGTGCACCACCACTGACGACGAAGACCTTGCGGCGATGGAACCGGTCGGAGAGGAACCCGCCGCCGAGTGCGCCCGCGGTCACGGCGAGCACCCCGACGCCGCCGAGGGTGGCGATGATGCCGGCGACCTCGGTGACCTCGACGCCGAGGCGGTTCGCGAAGAAGAAGGCCGTGAACGTGGTGTTGAGCGTGAGGCCGAAGTAGAACAGGAAGCGGCCGAGCCAGTTCCACGAGAAGTCGGGGTAGCGGCGCGGGTCGTAGACGTACTTGCGCAGCAGGCCGCCGACGGTCAGCGCATCCTTGGGCAGCCCGCGGCTGTCGTCCTCGTGCACGAGCGTGACGAAGAGCGTGACGAGCACGACGCCGACCACACCGGGGATGAGGAACAGCAGCAGCGCGTCGCCCGTGAAGCCGACGGTGAGGATGACGCCGAAGACGGGCGCGACCTGCGTGGCGAAGCCGGTGAGCCCGGCGACCTTGCCACGCTGTTCCTCGGGCAGCCGGTCGGCCGTCGAGTTCTGCAGGTTGCCGAGCACCGTACCCCAGCCCCACTGCGCGAGCACCCAGCCGAGGCCGAGCACGAACACGTTCGGCGCGAGGGCCATGACGACGAGCGAGAGGACGCCGACGAACATGCCGCCGATCATGAACGGGCGGCGGCGACCCAGCCGGGTGCGGGTGCGGTCGCTCCAGACGCCCATGAACGGCGCGGTGAGCATGACGAAGAGGGCACCCGCACCGGTGATGTACCCCAGCAGCTCCTCGCGACCGGGCGCGAGCTCGTTGAGCCGGATCGACAGCGAGATCGCGAGCGGGGTGATGAAGGCCATGAAGACGCCGAACTGCGCCAGGACCATGAACCAGATGTAGCGGGCGCTCACCTTGGGCAGCTCGGGAACGGGCGCGTCGTGTGCTTCGGCGATGACTTCGGGGTCGACGGTCGCGGTGGGCAGCGGGGACGGCACCGGGGTGACGATCGGCTCGTCGTCGCGGTCGGTCGGGTTCATCGGGACTCCGTTGTCGTATGGATGCGGGCTGTGCTGGTGTCCGCTCGACTCACTCACTAGCGCGTGCTAGCGGACGACAGCGATGCTACATTGGGTAACTAGCGCGCGCAAGTAGTGCCGCGAAGAGGGGTGAGCCGATGCCGCAGGCGACGACCACGCGACGAGTGACGGCGTCCGACATCGCCCGTTCGCTCGGCATCTCGCGCGCCACCGTCGGGTTCGTGCTTAACGACACGCCCGGTCAGACCATCTCCGAGGCCACGCGCACCCGCGTGCTCGACGAGGCGAAGCGCCTCGGCTACCGCCCGCACATCGCCGCCCGTGCGCTCGCGAGCGGGCGGACGCACATCGTGCTGCTCGTACTCCCCGACTGGCCGCTCGACTTCAACCTGCGGCGCAACATCGAAGAGGCCTCGCTCGCGCTCGACGAGGCCGGGTACGCGCTCATCACGTACACGCCGCACCCGACCGGCCAGGCGCGCCCCCTGTGGGAGTCGCTCGAGCCCGACCTCGTGATGTCGATGACGCCGTGGGCGACGGGTCGGCCAGAGTCCATCCGCGCCGCCGGCGTCACGCGCATCATTCCCGACCCCGACCAACCGACCGCCGAGGAATGGACCGAGGAAGGACCCGTGCTGCAGGTGCGGCACCTGCACGATCTCGGCCACCGCGCCATCGCCTTCGCCGGCTCGGCCGACCCGCGGGTCGCCGACCTCGTGCGACTGCGTCGACGGGCGGCCGACGAGACCGCGGAGGCGCTCGGGCTGGGCACGCTTCCCACCGCCGACATCGAGCTGACGGATGTCTCGGCGAGCGCCGCACTCGCCGACTGGCGCGAGAAGGGCGTCACCGCCATCGCCGCGTACAACGACGACGTCGCCGGCGCCATCGTCGGCGCGGCCCTGCGGATGGGACTCGCGATACCCGGCGACCTCTCCGTGATCGGCCACGACGACACTCCACTCGCGGCGATGTTCGAGCCGACCCTGTCGACGATCCGCGTCGACACCGCGGGGCTCGGCCGATTCTTCGCCGAACTCGCGCTGAGCGCGGTCGAGGGTCGCCCCGCGCCGACGGTCGCGCCCGAGCTGCGCGCCACGCTCGTCGAGCGGGCGTCGACGACGCCTCGCTGAGGGCTGCGGATCGACCCACCCCCGTGCGCCGAATCCCGTGTTCGTGCGGGTTCACCCGCGGAAACCCGGGATTCGCCGCGACCCCGGCCACCCCGCCACGCCCCATGCCGCGAGTCACGCGTTTCTGCGGGTCGACCCGTCCAAACCCGGGATTCGACGCCGAGGCTAGAGTGCACGGATGGCACACACCGACCTCGTCAGCACCGGCGCCGCCCGCGTCGACTGGATCCGATCCCGCATGGGCCTGCTCGCCGAGGTCCGTCGCGAGTTCGCCGCGACCAGGCCCTTCGCGGGCCGCCGCATCGGCATGTCCCTGCACGTCGAACCCAAGACGGCCGTGCTCGTCGAGACCCTCGCGGCCGGCGGTGCCGAGCTCGTCGGCACGGGCAACTTCGGCTCGACGCAGGACGACGTGGTCGCCTACCTCAACACGCTGCCCGGCATCACGATCGTCGGGCGGCGGTCCGACCCCATCGAGCAGCACGAGCGGAACGTCGCGACGGTGCTCGACGCGGGTCCCGACATCCTGCTCGACAACGGCGGCGACCTCGTGGCCGGCATCGTCGAACGGGGGCTCGGCGACCGGATCATCGGCGGCACCGAGGAGACGACGAGCGGCGGCGACCGGCTGCGCGGCGAGCTGCACGGCCGCGTGCCGTTCCCCATCATCGTGATCAACGACAGCCTGCTCAAGGCGATCGGCGAGAACAAGCACGCGGTCGGCCAATCCGCGGTCGAGAGCTTCATGCGCCTCACGAACGCGATGGTGCCCGGCCGCCGGTTCGTGGTCTTCGGGTACGGATGGTGCGGACGCGGCGTCGCGCACTACCTGCGCGCCCTCGGCGGCAAAGTGGCCGTCGTCGACGTCGACGAGCTCAAGGCGTTCGAGGCGACCCTCGACGGGTTCCGTGTCGGCACCGGCGACGACTTCGCCGAATGGGGCGACGTGTTCATCACCGCGACCGGCCGCCCCGGCGTGCTCGCCTACGACCTGATCGAGCGGATGCGGGACGGCGCGATCATCGGCAACATCGGCCACGTGCCGTGGGAGATCGACGTGCCCGCCCTGCGCGCCAACGCGATCGGCCACGCGCGCATCGTCGACGCGCTCGACCGGTTCGACCTGCCGAGCGGACGGCACGTGGTGCTGCTCGCCGAGGGCCGCATGTTCAACCTCGCGGGCGCCGAGCCGAAGGGGAACTCGCTCGAGTCGATGGACCTCGGCTTCCTGCTGCAGTCGCTCTCGCTCGAGCGCGTGGCGACGCGCGCGGCCGAGCTCGCGCCCGGCGCGCAGCCGGTGCCCGACGACCTCGATCGCACGATCGCCCGCCGCATGATGGCGATCCTGAACGCAGCGGCCTAAGCGGCGCGGGCGCGCGACGGCCGTGCAGCGGTCAGGAGCCGCCGACAGCCTGACCGAGGAACTCCAGCGCGGCCCGGCGGAACACGCGTGAGCCCGGCGCGTTGAAGTGGTGGCGGTCGGGCAGCTCGACGAACGAGCCGTTGGGCGTGGCCTCCGCCAGCAGCTTCGACCGCTCCAGGATGGCATCCTCCGAGCCGGTCGCGAAGAGGATCTCCTGCAGCGGCGGATTCGACGGGTCCGGGTCGGCGTCGCCGAGCCGCATGCCCTCGGCGAGCGCGACGAGGGCCCGGAGGTCGTTGCCGGGCACGCGCTCGGCGAGCGTGCAGTAGTTCCAGGTCACCTTGTCCTCGACCGGGGTGCCGTGCTCCGCGTACGCGCGCGCCTGCTCGATCTGCAGCCGCGCGAGCGGCCGACCGTCGGGGATGCCGCCGAGCACCGCCCGCTCGACGTGGTCGGGCACCTGGACCGCGACCTGCCACCCGACGCGCGCGCCGAGCGAGTAGCCGGTGTAGAGCACGCTGCCGAGCAGGTACGTGTCGAGCACGGTGACGAGGTCGGCGACGAGCGCGTCCATGCCGTACGCGAGCGGATCGTGCGGCTTGTCGCTCAGGCCGTGCCCGCGCTGGTCGACGCCGAGCACGCGGAATCCGGCGCGCGTGAGGTCGCGCACCCACCCGGTGCTCACCCAGTTGTCGCGGCAGCTCGAGGCGAACCCGTGCACGCACAGCACCGTCGGCGAATCCTCGTCGCCCCACGAGTAGGTGGCGATGCGGAACCCCTCGGCCGACATCACGAACTGCGGCGCGGGCATCTCGGTCAGGGCGGGCATCGCGGCATCCATGTCGGCCATTCTGCCGTCGACCGGCCGTCAGCGGATGCCGCCGAGCCACACGATCACGCTGCGGGCGACTCCGTCGATCCATCCGTGACCGGCCGCTGCCGGTGCTGTCGCGCGTACTCGCGCAGGATCGCCTCGGTGTCGTCGCCGCGCGGGATGAACCGGTTGCGGAGGACGCCCGCGAAGTCGTCGATCGCCTCCTCGAGCATCTGGCCGCTGTTGCGCACGGTCCGGTCGGACGAGCGGCGCGCGAGCCGCGCGAGATGGAGCGCGTACGGCAACTGGGCGGCGATCGACGCCTCGGGGTCGTCCTCGGTGAAGTAGTACGACTCGGAGTTCTGCCACAGGTCGACACGTGCCTGCGCCAGGTCGGCGGTCACCGAGTCGAGCAGGCCGCTGGAGGTCGCCGACTCCATGTTGAGCAGGTGCCCCGCGGTGTCGGCCTGCTGGATGAGCGCGATCCGCAGGGCGAGCGCGCGGCGCCGGCCGAGGCCCGGGTAGAGCTCGAGGAACCACGCGACCGCGGCGGTCAGCAGCGCGAACCCGATGAGCGCCTGCAGCGGTGCGAACACGCGCAGCCACGGGTCGATCGGGTAGGCGTCGCCGAGCCCGAGGGTCGACATGCTGACGACCGAGAAGTAGAAGGCCTCGACGATCGGCGGGTAGCCCTCGGGTGCGATCTCGGGGCTGTACGCGAACCCGTCGGGGACGAACGGCAGGTACACGAGCGTCCATCCGGCGATCTGGAGCACCGCCCAGACGGTGACGACGGCGACGGCGGCGAGGGGTCCGGCCACGGTGCGTCCACGTCGGCCGAGCCGGGACGAGAGGCCCCACGTCGTCCTCGCCGCCAGGTTCGAGAAGCGCCCGCGGCCGGTGGGATGCAGCAGGGTGTGGAAGACCTCGTTGAGCCCGAGCGCGATGAGGGCGACACCCGCCACCACCCAGATCCAGCTCACGTGGTCGATCCTTCCGGATGTCGCGGTGCTCGGGTCGGCGGAGAGTCGGGTGTGTCCACCGTCAGCCCTGGAAGTCCTCCGGGTCGACGTCGTCGAGGAAGCGCTTGAACTCGTCGAGCTTCTCCTCGTCGGACTCCTCATGCGGTTCGACCATCTCGGCGGGGATGCCGGCCTCCTCCAGCACCTCGTCGGCCACGAACAGCGGCGCCCCGGTCCGCGAGGCGAGCGCGACCGAGTCGGACGGGCGCGCGTCGATCGTGTACGGCCCGGTCGGCGTGCGGATCGAGAGCTCGGCGTAGAACGTGCCATCCTCGATGCGCGTCACCTCGACGCGCTCGATCTGCGAGCCGACCGCATCGAGCAGCATCTTCATGAGGTCGTGCGACAGCGGCCGTGGCGGCTGCTCGCCCTGGATGGCGATGAGGATGGACGTGGCCTCCTGCGCCCCGATCCAGATCGGCAGCACGCGCCCCTCGCTGGCCGACTCGCCGAGCGGCTTCAGCAGGATGATGTGCTGCCCCGACGCATCGAGCGCGACCCCGAGCACTCGGACCTGGACCATGACGCCTCCCGTCGGACGATCGGGCGTGTCCCCCCAGCGTACGCCCGACCGCCCGCACGACGTCCGGTCCTAGGGCCCGGGCCCGAGACGCGGATCTCCACCTCGCCCGCGGCGAATTGCGACGGCCGCGACGGTACGCCGCCCGGTGTCACGGCGGCGTCACCGCGGAGTCACCCGCCGTGACGCGGGGGTGACGCCCGCGCGCTTGACTGGAAGCGCCAGGCCGGTTCCACGCCCCGTGGAGGCACACCAGCGGAAGGAGCATCCCCATGATCGACTCAGGGCCCTCGTCCCAGCTCGGGATCTCACCCGAGGGGCCGACCCTTCCGACGCCGCCGGAGACGACGGGCCGGTTCATCATCGTGTTCGCCGAGGGCGCCGACCCGGCGAGCATCCTCGAGGATGCCGGGCTGACCGAGGTCGTGAGCTCGCGCGAGCTCGCGGGCGAGGAGAGCGCGGTCGCCTCCACGGACACGGTGTTCGAGGAACTCGGCATCGCGGTCGTCAGCGCCGAACCCGGTCAGCTCGGCGCACTCGAGTCCACGCTCGAAGGGCCGCCGACCGTGCTGTCGGTCTCCCCGGAGCTCATCCACCACGTGCGTGAGAACGACTACGTGCGCGGCTACGCCGACGGCGTCAACGACCTCGCCGGGCGCCTCGGCGTGACCTCCGCGCCGCCGGCGGCGGCACCGGGCGGGGCGGACAGCCCCGGGGTGCAGTTCTTCCGCGACTCGACCGACTTCACGTGGGGCATCCAGGCGACGAAGGCGCAGCTGTCCACGTTCTCGGGCCAGGGGATCTCGGTCGCGGTGCTCGACACGGGGTTCGACTCCTCGCATCCCGACTTCGTGGGCCGGGCGGTGACGACGCAGTCCTTCGTGCCCAACGAGTCGCCGGACGACGGCCACGGCCACGGGACGCACTGCATCGGCACGGCCTGCGGGCCGAAGGCGCCGGGTTCGGGGCCGCGATACGGCGTGGCCTACGGGTCCGCGATCTTCGCGGGCAAGGTGCTGAGCAACGGCGGGTCGGGTTCTGACGGCGGGATCCTCGCGGGGATCGACTGGGCGATCGCGCAGGGCTGCCAGGTGATCTCGATGTCGCTCGGCGCCGATGTTCCGCGCGTGCATCCGCCCTACACGGCGGCCGGACGTCGCGCGCTCGACAAGGGCAGCCTGATCGTCGCCGCGGCGGGCAACAACGCCATGCGCACCGACCTCAAGTTCGGCTTCGTGGGCGCGCCGGCCAACAGCCCCTACATCGTCTCCGTCGGGGCGCTGAACCAGCAGCTGGATGTCGCGTTCTTCTCGGCGCGCACCCTGGCCGACGCGAACGGCGGGCAGGTCGACGTCGCCGGACCGGGCTATCAGGTGTACTCGTCGTGGCCGATGCCGACCCGGTACCGCTCGATCAGCGGCACGAGCATGGCGACCCCGCACGTCTCCGGCCTCGCCGCATTGTGGGCCGAGGCGACCGGATACCGCGGCAACGAGCTCTGGTCGCTGCTGACGCAGAACGGCCGGCGGCTGCTCGCGCCGTCGCTGGACGTCGGCTCCGGGCTGGTCCTCGCACCGTGACGATCCGATGCACGACGAACGGCGCGATGAGCGCGACGACGAGCGGGAGTACCATCCGGCCATGGCCTGGACCCGGGTGACCGTCTCGGTCGACGACGCCCACCTCGACGCGATCGACGAGGTCGCCGAGGCGCTGCGGGAACGGGGCATGCGCGTCGACCGGGTCCTCTCGAGCGTCGGCACCGTGACCGGCTCGGTGCAGGATGTCGCGGCGCTCGACGCCGTGCCCGGCGTGCAGTCGGTCGACCTCGAGGAGGGCGTCGACATCGGCCCGCCCGACCAGGAGATCCAGTAGCGACCGGTTCGCCGGCCGCTCCGCGTGGGTCATCCGCTCCAGGAGAGGACGAGGCCGGTCAGGTCGGCGCTCGGCGCCACATGGAGTTCGGCCTGCAGGACGTGCGCGTACTGCCGGTACGCGCGCCGGGCCTCGGCGAGGTTGCCCTCGGAGAGGTGGATCACGATCAGCGCCCGCTGGGCGCTCTCCCGCAGGGGATCGATCTCGATGGCCGTCATCGCGGCCTCGATCGCCTCGCCGAACCTGCACTGGTCGGCGAGGTGACGGCTGAGCGCCTCGAGGGCGTGCAGGAGCCGCTGCCGGATGCGCTCGCGCTCGAACACGACCCAGTCGTCGTACCATCCCGGCAGCAGTTCGATGGCCGCGGGGTGGAACCGACGCATCGAGAGGTCGTCGTAGTCGGCGGTGCCCTCGACGAGGCGCGCGGCCCACTGCTCGACCCGCGCGACGTCGATCTCGGTGCCGAACCGCAGCGAGAGGGTGTGCCGATCGGAATCGAGGACCCCGATGCCGGCGGACCTGAGCCGCCAGAGGGCCGTCCGGAGGTTGCCGGCCGCGCGCCCCTCCGTCACCGAGGGCCACAGGGTGCCCGCGATCTTGGGGCGGCTCACCGCGCGTCCGTTGCGGAGCGCCACGTAGACGAGGAGCCGCTCGCTTCCCTCCGGCACCGTCAGGCGCCGGCCGTCCTCCATGACGCAGGGGCCGTCGAGCAGGCAGACCTCCTGGGTCGGCTCGAGGACGGGGACCGCCTCGTCCCCCACGTCCCGTCGCTCGAGCAGACTCGACATCGAAGCACACCCCGTCGTCAGTCCTACTCGCGTGGCGCGGAAGCGAACAGTCCTCACTTCTACCGACCCGGTCGCCGACGACCGCGGGGACCCACCGAGGTCCATCCGCGTCTGCGACAATCGGAGCGCGACCGATCGCCGCCGAGACGGAGGACCGACGATGACCCTCAACCGCCCCTCGCCCGAGGTCACGCCAGTAGGGCGCGAATCGAAGTGGACCCTCCTCGGGACGGCGCTCATGCTCGGCATGGCCGCGCTCGTCGTCGGGGCCGGCCTCGTGCTCGCCGTCGCGACGATCGCCCTCGGCGACACCGCGTTCGAGCTGCCCTGATCGCCCCGGCGCATCCATGTCAGCGACACCGGATGGCCCGGCCGCGGCGCCGCAGACCGTCGACGAGTACATCGCATCCTTCCCCGACGACATCGCCGACCGCCTGCGACGCACACGCGACGCGATCCTCGCGGAGGTGCCGAATGCGGAGCAGAAGATGCGCTACGGCATCGCCGCGGTGATGCTCGGGGGCCGCTACGCACTGCACTTCGCCGGGTGGAAGAAGCACATCGGCATCTACCCGGTCCCGCCGCTTCCCGAGCCGCTCGAGTCCGAGGTCGGGCCGCGCCGCTCGGGCAAGGACTCCGTGACGTTCCCGCACTCGGCCGAGCTGCCCGACGCGCTCATCTCGCGCATCGCCGCGGCCGTCGTCGCGCAGCGCGCGTCGGCGGCGGACTGAACCCGGCCGTGTCGGCGGTCGGCGGCATACTCGTGCCATGACCGAGACGATCGGCACGCCGGGCGGCACTCCCGAGCGGCCGGCGCTGTTCTTCTCCGGCCCCGAGGAGTTCCGGGCCTGGCTCGAGGCCAACCACGCGACCGCCACCGAGCTGTGGATGGGCCTGAACAAGAAGCACGCGCCCGACCGCGGGCTGACGTGGGAGCAGGCGGTGCCCGAGGCGCTCTGCTTCGGCTGGATCGACTCCGTCTCGCAGCGCATCGACGACGAGGCGCGGCGGCAGCGGTGGACCCCGCGCAAGCCCGGCAGCAACTGGTCGGCGGTCAACATCGCGCTGGTCGAGCGACTCACCGCCGAGGGGCGCATGCATCCGTCCGGCGTGGCCGCGTTCGAGCGGCGGCGCGAAGACCGGTCCGGCGTGTACTCGTTCGAGAATCCGCCCCAGGAGCTGCCGCCTCCGTCTGCGGCGAGGCTCGCGGCCGACGCTGCGGCGTCGGCGTTCTGGGCGGCCGCGACGCCGACGTACCGTCGGCAGGTCGTGCATTGGGTGCTGTCGGCCAAACAGGAGGCGACGCGCGAGCGTCGGCTCGCGCAGCTCATCGACGACAGCGCGGCCGGCCGGCTCGTGCCGCCGATGCGGTACGGCGAGACGCCGAAGTGGGCCGAGGGGGGCGGGGGGGGGGGGGGGGGGGGGGGGGCGGGAGAAGGGGGGGGGGGGGGGGGGGGGGGGGGGGGGCGGTGGGGGGGGGGGGGGGGGCCCACCCGTTGGGTGGGGGGAAAGGAGGGTTTTCGTCTAGCAACGCCCGTAGACGAAAGCGTGGCCGGCCGGCTTTTTCCGCCGGTGTGGCACGGCGAGACCCCGGGGTGGCCCGCCCCCCCCCCCCCCCCGCCGCGCGCCGTGACATCCGACGACGCATCGGGGTAGCGGCGTTCGGCCCGACCGCCGCCGCGTACGAGGATGTGGGGGTGCCGATGTTCACCCCCCTCGAGTGGCTGTTGCTCGCGCTGGCCGCCTGCGCCGTCGGCCTCTCGAAGAGCGGCATGCCCGCGTTCGGCCCGGTGCCGGCCGCGATCTTCGCGACCGTACTCCCCGCGAGGGCGTCGACGGGCGCCGTCCTCGGCCTCCTGCTCGTGGGCGACCTCATCGCGGTGCGCCTGTACCACGCGCATGCCGACTGGAAGATCCTCCGCCGGCTCGTCCCGTCGGTCGTGGTCGGCGTGCTGCTCGGCGTCATGGCGCTGTGGTTCGCGGATGACGCGGCGGTGCGCCGCATGATCGGCGCCGTCCTCGTCCTCCTCGTCGTACTGAACGTGTCGCTCAAGCTGCGGCGGCGCCGCGAGGATGCGGTGCCGAGACCATTGCCGCCGGCACTCGCCCACGTGTTCGGCCCGCTCGGCGGGTTCACGACGATGGTCGCGAACGCCGCCGGGCCCGTGATGTCGCTCTACTTCGTCGCATCCCGCCTGCCGGTGCAGGCGGTGCTCGGCACGGCCGCCTGGTTCTTCCTGGTGGTGAACGCGTTCAAGGTGCCGTTCTCGCTCGGCCTCGGACTCATGACGCCGCAGTCGCTGCTGCTGAACCTCGTGCTCGTGCCGGCGCTGCTCGTGGGGGCGCTCGTCGGGTGGCGGCTCGCGCGCCGCATCTCCCCCGTCTGGTTCGAGCGGATCGTGCTCCTCCTCACGCTGGCATCCGGCCTGTTCTTGCTCCTCCGTCCGTGAGGAAAGTCTTGCCACGCATAATGTGAGCGACTAACATTTTGCCATGACCACCGAGGCGCCGACCAAGCGCGAGCGCACGCTCGCACGCCTCGTCGAGAGCGGCCTCGAGCTGTTCGAGCAGCAGGGCTACGACGCGACGACGGTCGCCCAGATCGCCAGCGCCGCCGGCGTAACCGAGATGACGTTCTTCCGGTACTTCCCCGCGAAGGAGGCCCTGCTTCTCGACGACCCGTATGACCCCCTGCTCATCGCCGCGATCGGCGAGCAGCCCCATGGCCTCCCGCCCTTCGTTCGCGCCGTCCGCGGCGTGCGGGAGGCCTGGCGGGCGGTGCCCGAACCCGAGCAGCCGATCATCCGCCGGCGCGTGCGCATCGCCGCGACGACGCCGTCGCTCCGCGGGGCGACGTGGAGGTCGACGGGCAACACCGAGCGGGCGATCATCGGCCAGCTCGTCGCCGACGGGGCGACCGAGCACGACGCGCGCATCGCCGCGGCCGCGGTACTGGCCGCGCTCGTGGCCGGTCTCTTCGCCTGGGCCGAGGATGGCTCGGCCGGGCTCGGGGCGTCGATCGAGCGCGCGCTCGACGTCGTCGACCCGCCGGAGACGATCAGTGCATCGCGCACGGAGGAGGCTCGCGATGACTGAGCCGCGCGTCGAGCTCCGCGGCGTCGGCCGGGTGTTCCGCGGCGGCGCGGGCGTCCACGGCGTCGATCTCGCGATCGCGCCCGGGCAGATCCACGCGCTCGTGGGACTCAACGGCGCCGGCAAGACGACGCTCATGCGCCTCATGCTCGGGATGCTGCGCCCCGACCGCGGCGAGGTCCGCATCGACGGCGTCGGGATCGACCAGCTCGCGCCTGCCGCCTGGGCGCGCGTCGGGCACCTCGTCGAGCAGGCCCTCGCGTACGGCGAGCTCGACGTCCGCGGCAACCTGCGCCTCGCCGCCCGCCTGCACGGCGCCTCGCGCTCCGAATCCGCGACGATGGCCGAGGCCGCGATCGAGGAGCTCGACCTCGCCCGGTACGCCCGCGTCCGCGCGCGCCGCCTCTCGCTCGGCAATCGGCAGCGGCTCGGGCTGGCTGCCGCAGTCCAGCACGACCCCGCGCTGATCGTCCTCGACGAACCCACGAACGCACTCGACCCCGCCGGCGTGATCCTCCTCCGCGAGGCCATCGTGCGTCGCGCCGCCGCCGGAGCGGGCGTGCTCGTCTCGAGCCACCACCTCGACGAGGTGGCCCGCGTCGCCGATCGCATCAGCGTCATGAACGACGGCAGGCTTATCGGCACGCTCGACCCCGCCACCACCGACCTCGAGCGGGCGTTCTTCGCGCTCGTGCACGCCGACGACGTCAGCCGGAGCGCGGCATGAGCGCCCTCGGCATCGCGGTGGCCGTCGAGGCGCGCAAGGCCGTCGCGTCGCGGGTGCTCCCCTGGACGACCGGGATCCTCGCGATCGGCCTCGCCGCGCTGACGGTCGGCCTGCTCGCCGCGGCCGCGGCGGGCGACGAGCGCGTGCTCGCGCGGCTGGGGCCGCTCGCCGAGGCCGACGGGTGGGCGCTCGTCGTCGGCACGGCGGCGCAGATCCTCGCCGCGGGCGGCTTCGGCGCATGCGGCATCCTCATCGCCTGGCTCTACGGCCGCGAGTTCGCCGACGGCACCGTGCCCGGGCTGTTCGCCCTGCCGGTGCGCCGCTCGGCGATCGCGCTCGGCAAGCTCGTCGTCTTCCTCGCCTGGGCCGCCGTCGTGGCGGTGGCGCTCACGGCCCTGCTCGCGGCGATCGGCGTGGCGTCGGGGCTGTCCTCCAGCGATCCGGATGGCGCGGTCGAGCTCGCTCGTATCCCGCTGCTGACGATCCTGACCGCGCTGCTCGCCGTGCCGGCGGGCTGGATCGCGAGCCTCGCGCGGAGCATCCTCGCCGGCATCGCGGCCACCATCGTGCTCCTCATCGTGGCGCAGGTCTGCGCCGTGCTCGGCGTCGGCGCGTGGGTGCCGCTCGTCGCACCCGCGCTGTGGGCGATCGACCCGCCGAGCGTGCCGTGGCCCGCGCTCCTCGGCGTCCTCGTCGTGCCGGCGGTGTTCGGCGGCGCGATCGCGTTCACGTGGGAGCGGATGCAGCTCGACCGCTGAGCCTCGCCATCCGGCGCGCCCCTACGCCGAGGCCGTGCGCCATCACGGTGCTGCTCACGTTCTGAGCGAGCGCCTGATCGCTCCGACCCGGGAGGTGAACGGCCCCGGCTGGAGAGCACGGTGATAGGTTCGGATCAGCGGACCTCCGGAGGGCGATCGCGATGCTGGACCTGACCCGGTACCACCCCCATCGAGGAGCGCGCGCATGAGCGGCATCGACGGACTCGTCGTGCAGATCTTCATCCTCGTGCTGCTGATCGCCATCGCGATCTTCGTCCTGATCGTGCTCGTCAGGTCGATCAGGATCATCCCGCAGGCCTACGCGGGCGTGGTCGAACGGCTCGGGCGCTACCACAAGACGCTCTCCCCGGGCCTGAACATCCTCGTGCCCTTCATCGACCGTGTGCGCCCCCTCGTCGACATGCGCGAGCAGGTCGTGTCGTTCGCGCCGCAGCCGGTGATCACCGAGGACAACCTGGTGGTCTCGATCGACACGGTCGTCTACTTCCAGGTGACCGACGCGCGCGCCGCGACGTATGAGATCGCCAACTACCTGAGCGCGGTCGAGCAGCTCACGACCACGACGCTGCGCAACGTGGTCGGCGGGCTCAACCTCGAGGAGACGCTCACCAGCCGCGACAACATCAACAGCCAGCTGCGGGTCGTGCTCGACGAGGCGACGGGCAAGTGGGGCATCCGCGTCTCCCGGGTCGAGCTCAAGGCGATCGACCCGCCGCACTCCATCCAGGACTCGATGGAGAAGCAGATGCGCGCCGAGCGCGACCGCCGCGCGCAGATCCTCACCGCCGAGGGCACGAAGCAGTCGGCGATCCTCACCGCGGAGGGCGAGCGGCAGGCCGCGATCCTCCGCGCCGAGGGCGATGCGAAGGCGGCGGTGCTGCGCGCGCAGGGCGAGGCCGAGGCGATCCTCATGGTCTTCGACGCCATCCACAAGGGCGACCCCGACCCGAAGCTGCTCGGCTACCAGTACCTCCAGATGCTGCCACGGCTCGCCGAGGGGCCCTCGAACAAGCTGTGGGTCGTGCCGAGCGAACTGACCGAGGCGCTGAAGGGCATCGGGCGGGCGTTCACGCCTGGCGTCGGTGGGAGTGGGGACTCTCCGCGGATCGACCGGGGTGCGAGCGGCACGGCATCCGCGGAGTGACCCGGCGGCGCGCCGTCAGCGACGTGGAGTCCATCCGGGCGGGAGCGGGTCGTCGATCGCCGCGCGCTCCGCGTCGGCCTCCGCCGACCAGCCCTGCGCGGCATCCGTCGCATCGAACCCGCCACGGGCGACCCTGAACCCGACGTCCTCGTGGTGCATGCGCGGTGCTCCCCCACGACGGGCCGAGGCGCGAACGCTCCACGCGTCATCGGCGAACCCGCCGCCGCGGAACACGCGGTAGTCGTCGTACCTGGCCGGGTCGAGCAGGTTCCAGCACCATTCCCACACGTTGCCGAGCGTGTCGAACAGCCCGTTCAGGTTCGGCAGCTTGCCGCCGACCGGCTGCGGCGAAGTCACTCCGTCGGCGCTGGTCCAGGCGATCTCGGCGAGCGGACCGTAGTGCGGCCCGGTCGATCCGGCGCGGCAGGCGAACTCCCATTCGGCCTCGGTCGGCAGCCGGAACCCGTCGGCGTCGACGTGCCAGGTCACCTCCTCGCCGTCGAACGTGTACGCCGGATCGAGCCCTTCCCACTCCGACGCGGCGTTGCAGAATCGGATGGCACGGAGCCAGCTGACGTCGGTGGCGGGTCGGCGCGGATGCGACGCAGTCTCCCCGAGCAGCTCGCCCAGCTGCGCCTGCGTCACCGGGTACACCCCGATTTCGAACGGCTCGAGCTCCACGCTCCAGCGGACCCTCCGGCGGGCGTCGTGCAGTGCGACGGTCCCCCCGTCGAGGCGAGCCAGCGCGATCTCCGTCACCGATGCAGTCTCGCACGAGCCTGCCGTCGACCACCCCGGATGCTATGGTGCGCCCATGTGGGGCCGCCGGTACTTCGCCGTGCAGGCGGTCGCCGGCGCCGCATGGTGGGGTGCGGTGTTCGCGTCGCCACTCGTGCGTGCGAGCACGCTCGGGAGCCTCGATCCCGCGACTATCGCCGTATTGGATGTCCCGTTGTTCGTGATCGCGTCGGCACTGGCGGCCTTCGGCAGCCGCGTCGCCGCCGTCGTGGCCACCGCCTGGACGCTCATGGTCACCGGCGGGCTCGCGCTGTACGCCACGGTGACCACCGAAGCCGGATGGGGCGTGCTCATGATGCTCGGGGCGAGCTGCGGGTCGGTGGTCGCGCTGTGCCTCGTGGCGCTGGGCCGGGTGCCGATCGAGTGGCTCGTGACGCGCGGCCCGTTCGCCTTCCGTCCCGCCGAACGGGCCGCCCCGCGGGCCAACGTGGCGGCGACCGCAGCGCAGATCATGGTCTTCTGGGGCCTCTTCCTGGCGGTGATCCCGCTGGTGCTCGCGTTCCTCGAGCGCCAGTGGGGCCTGTCGATCCCGTTCCCCGCTGCCGCCGGCTCCGTCGGCGCGGTCCTGCTCGCGCTCGCCAGCGTACTGGGGATCTGGTCGGCCACCGTGATGTCGACGAGGGGCGGCGGCACGCCGCTGCCGTCCGCCATGCCCAATCGCCTGGTGGTCGCGGGACCCTACCGGTACGTGCGCAACCCCATGGCGGTCGCGGGCATCTCGCAGGGCGTCGCGGTCGGCCTCATGCTGTCGTCGTGGCTGGTCGTCGCGTACGCGATCGCCGGGTCGTTCGTGTGGAACTACGCGGTGCGTCCGCTCGAGGAATCCGACCTCGAGCAGCGGTTCGGCGACGACTTCCGGCGCTACCGTCGCTCGGTCCGCTGTTGGTGGCCTCGGTTCTGAGCTGACCCCGCCGGTTGGTGAAGCCGCGGTGATCACCCGACCGACGCCGCGTAGCCGTTGGCGACGGTCGCGACCTTGTCGACGTAGTCGTTGTCATGGTTGTAGGAATACACGGCCTTGCGCCAGCCCTCGGGGCTCGTCATCGGGCCGGAAGCGCAGAGGTACAGGGCGGTGGCGTGCGCGGCGTCGTCGATCTGGCTCGGGTCGGCCACACCGTCGCCGTTGGCGTCGATGCCCCACCGGGCCCAGGTCGAGGGGATGAACTGCATCGGCCCGACCGCGCGATCCCACGTGGTGTCGCCGTCGAAGGCCCCGTCATCGGTGTCCCGGATCGCGGCGAAGCCGTTGCCGTCGAGTGCCGGGCCCACGATCAACGGCCGGACCATGCCGTCGTCCTCGAGCACGGAGTCGCCGTGGCTGCCGTGACCCGACTCGATCGCGCCGATGGCCGCGATCGTGGTCCAGTCGAGCCCGCACGCCGGCTTCGCCTGCGCGATGGAGACGTGCGCGAGCGCGTACGCCGACAGCGCGCGCTTGGGGATCCCGGTCGCGGAGGCGATCTTCGATACCCAGTCGACCTCCACCTCGACGTCGAGGTCGACGTCGGGCTCCACCATCGGCGCCACCTCCGAGCCGGTCACGGAGGTCGGCTCCTCGGTCGAGGCGGCACCGCCGCTCACCTGTCCGCCGTCGCCGACCGGCGCGCTCACGGGGGGAAGGCCGACGCCCTGCCCGCGTGCCGACGGCGCCGCGAACCCGTCGGGCTTCACGGCCTGGCCGACCAGCGTGACCGTGTAGACCGCGCCGAGCACCAGCGCGACGACGGCGACGACCACGCCGGCATAGGCCGCGACTTGCAGGAGCACCTGACGCGCGGATGCCGGTCGGGACCGACGACGCAGGGGGTCGCCGTACGAATCGTCATCCCAGGACATCGGTCAGCGGCTCCGTTCGGGCGTTGGATCAGACGTGTGCCCGTCGAGTCGACCGTGGCCGTGTCCACCGAACCCCCGTCGCCGACCCGCCCGTTCAGCCTAACCCCGTGTCGTGCGCGCCGCTGAGGAGATGCAACCAGGCGTCCGCGCCATCCGGCTGCGATCCCGAGGCTCGGCTTGGCGTGCAGTACGAGGGGCCCGATCCGGGATCGCGTACCCCCCGTTCGAGTCAATGTTCAGGCCTTTGAACGCGAGACCGGTTCTCACACCGTTTCCCGGGACGTAGCGTCGATCGACGGCGGCCCGGGGTGGGTCCGACCGGATGACCCGAAAGTGGAACGACTCATGGAACGAAGCCTCAAGCGTGCGGGCATGGCCTCCGCCGCGGCGCTCCTCACCGCGGCAGCGGTGTTCGGCAGCGCGCTCGTCGCGTACGCCGACAACATCCAGGACACCATCGCCGACACGGCCGACGCCGCGCTCGTGCTCGAAGCCGGGAGCTCGACGACGAAGAGCGCAGGCATCCGCGTCGTGCACACCGGCGGCGACGGCGACGATGGCTGCAACATCGATGCGGGCGAGACCCTCTGGCTCGATGTGATCACCCCCGCCGGCATCACGGCGACGCCGAATCCGCTCGGAATCACGTCGTGCGGCACCGACTTCACGGTCTCGTTCAGCGCGGGCCCGACCGCCGTCAGCGGTGACGTGACCGTCGAGATCGACCCCGCCACCAACACCGGTGGCGACTACAAGCGCCAGGTGACCATCCCGATCGTCGTCACCCAGCCGCCTGTCACCAACACCAAGCCGACGGTCTCGGTGCAGGGCGTCTCGGCGGGCAGCAGCTACGAGATCGGCTCGGTGCCGACCGCGACGTGCAGCGTCGTCGACGCCGAGGACGGACCGCGCTCCTTCGCCGCGACCGTCACCGGCACCCTCGAGCACGGCCTCGGCACGCAGACCGCCACCTGCAACCACACCGACAGCGGCGGGCTCAAGGCCGACACTGCGACGGCGACCTACACCGTCGTCGACACCGGCGCGCCGACGATCAGCCATGAGAAGAGCCCGGCGACCCCGAACGCCAACGGCTGGTACCGCACCGCGGTCGACGTGACGTTCACGTGCTCCGACAGCGGCTCGGGCATCCAGTCGTGCGGTCCGAACGCGACGCTCGACGAGGGCGCCGGCCAGTCCGTCACCGGCACCGCGGTCGACTGGGCCGGCAACAGCGCGACCGACACCGCGGCGGGCATCAACGTCGACCGCACGGCACCGACGGTCGGCTTCTCGAGCGCCTTCGGCAGCTCGTACTCGTTCGGCGAGGTGCCGGCGAAGCCCGATTGCGTCGGGTCCGACGCGCTTTCCGGCGTCGCCACGTGCACCGTCACCGGCTACAGCGCCGCCGTTGGCTCCTACACGCTGACGGCCAAGGCGACCGACCTCGCCGGCAACGAGTCGACGACGACCACGTCGTACACCGTCCTCGCCTGGAACCTCAGCGGGTTCTTCAGCCCGGTCGACATGGGCCGCACCTGGAACACGGTCAAGGGCGGCAGCACCGTGCCGCTGAAGTTCGAGGTGTTCGCCGGCTCCAAGGAGCTCACCGACACCGCCGCCGTCGACCGCTTCAGCGCCGTTCCGACGACGTGCCCCGGTGCCGACGCCCCGATGGACGCGATCGAGTTCACGGTCACGGGCGGCACCGCGCTTCGGTACGACGCCACCGGCGGTCAGTTCGTGCAGAACTGGTCGACCCCCAAGAAGCCCGGCGCCTGCTACCTGGTCAGCATGACGACCGACGACGGCTCGAGCATCACCGCCGGGTTCATGCTGAAGTAGCGCTCCGACCCTGCACCCCGCACCCCGCACCCCGCAGGAACGAGGGGCCTCGAGCATCGCTCGGGGCCCCTCATCTGTCGCGGCGCTCCTCCTCGAGCAGTCGGAAGGCGCTCTTCCGGTCGCGGACCGCGAGCTTCCTGAGCACGGACGACACGTGCACACGCACGGTCGTCGGCGACACGAAGAGGCGGGCCGCCACCTCTTCGGTGGTGTTCCCCCGCCTGAGCAGGTCCATGACCTCCCACTCCCGCGTGCTCAACTTCGCCGCGGCGGCCGAGCCACGGCCGAACCGTCGCCGGGCCGGGCCGCGGAACTCGTCGAGGATCCGGGTGACCAGGGCGGGCGGCATCGCCGCTTCGCCCGCCAGGACGCCGCGGAGCGCGTCGGCCAACGAGGTCGGCGGCGCGTCCTTCAGGAGGTAGCCGACCGCGCCGGCGCGGAGGGAGTCGAACAGGTCGTCGTCTTCGCGCGACTGGGTGAGCATGACGATGGCGGTCGTGGGGACCGCGGTGCTGATCTCCTGCGCCGCTCGGATGCCGTTGCCGGGCATGTGGATGTCGAGCAACGCCACGTCGGGCCGGTGCTCGACGACCAGCGCGACCGCGTCCGCCGCCGTCGCCGCCTCGCCGACCACGTGGCATCCGCCCGACTCGAGGCCTGACCGGATCGCGGAGCGCATCGCGGCGTGGTCGTCGGCGATGACCACGGTCATGCTCGGCGCTACCACGTGACCGTCACCGTGCTGCCCTGCCCGGGCGACGATTCGATGCGGATGTCGCCCGGGAGCCCCTTGGCGCGGTCGCCCATGCTCACGAGGCCGTACCCGGTGGGTTTCTCGCCCGATCCGGGGGTGAAGCCCGAGCCGTCATCCTCGATCGTCAGGCGCCGTTTCTCGTCGGTGCGGGCGAGGCGGACGCGCACGTGCCGAGCGCGGCCGTGCCGCACGGCGTTGATCACGGCTTCCCGCATGATCCGCACGAGGGCGTGCCGTTGGTCGCGGTCGGTATGGATGGCGTCGTCGACGTCGACCTCGAGATCGACGTCGTACCGCTCCGCGAGCTCCCTCGCCGCCCGGTGGAGCACGAAGCCGAGCGGCTCGTCGTCCACGCTGCCGAGTGCGTTCACGGCCGCCCTCGCCTCGTCGAGCGCACGGACGGCGGCGTCGCTGATCTGCCGCTTCGCGGTGGCCTCGTCGGGGAGCATCGACGACTCGACGCGGATGTATGCCAATTCCTGCATGACCCCATCATGAAGCTCGCGGGCGAGGCGTCGGCGGTCCTCGATCACGGCGACCTCCGTCTGCGCCCGCCAGTAGAGCTGCAGCTCCCGCAGCGCCCCGACGAGGAGGAAGACGTAGCAGGCGGTGCGCAGGATGTCCCCCGTGTACAGCCAATCCGTGTAGAGCGACGGGTACAGCAGGTAGTTGAGCCGCGCGAAGCCGGCGAGCGCGCAGGCCGGCGCCAGCCACCGCAGGAGCTCGTCCCTGCGGCGTGCGGCCTGCCTGGCCACGATCAACGATGCCGCGAGGAAGCAGAGCGCTCCGACTGCCTGCCCGGTGAGCAGCAGGGGATGACCGGCGAACACGGGTGCGAGCGCGGAATTCCGGGTGAAGTCCTCTGTCAGGGCGGTCGGGAGCGAGTCGCCCGCGGTCCACAGCACGCCCGCGATCGCGCCGATGAGGAGCACCGGCGCGGCGAGCGACCAGTGCCGCAGCCGTCCGGGACCGACCCGGTCGCCGACGAGCGCCGCGGCGAGCACCACCACCGCACCGGCGATCCGCACGGTGAGCGGCACCCACACGTTCAGGCGGCCGTCCCGGATACCGGCCACGTCCTCGAGCAGGTAGCTCACGCCCACCCCCGCCAGTCCGAGGAGGACCATCGCCTGGCAGAGCAGCCAGTCCTGGAGCCGTCGCCGCCGGACGAAGCGGTTGTGCAGGAGGTACGCGACGAGCAGGGCGACGCAGCTGTCGATGGAATCGAGCACGAGATGCAACGACCGGTTCGGATAGCCGAAGGCGACGTAGGGGCTCCACAGCAACGACGCGGTGACGAGGATGCAGAACGCCCACGTCACGACCGCAAGCCTCGACCACGACCTCGGGTGCAGGCGACTCGGCGAACCCCGCCCCGCGGCGGCACCGGGCATGCGCGACGCATCACGGCTGGCGGTCGACGCCCCCACGTCGTCACCCACGAACGCACCCCCGGCTCGCTCAGCGCGGCGCCCTCGCCGCTCGGTGGAGCGAGTCTACTGGTGCCACCGCGCCGGTTCGAAGCAGGCCGCACCCCCTTGCGCGACGGCCCGCGGGGCGCCATCCATTCGTTGCGTATCGACACCGTGGCGCCTGACCGCATCCGAGCTCGCCGCCGTGGCGATGCCGAACCGCGGCGGGCTGGCGTAGGGTCACCCCGCTCGACAATGGCGACGACAGGATCCACCATGACCACTTCCGCACCGACGGTGAACCCCACGAAGCTCCGCAATCCCACGAAGCTCCGACGCTCCCTCGGCCTCTGGGCCATCGTGGGCCTCGGCCTCGGCTACATGACCCCGATGACGGTGTTCGACACGTTCGGCTACGTCTCGGAGGAGAGCGGCGGCGTGGTGCCGCTCGCGTACCTCTTCGCCCTCGTGGTGATGCTGTTCACCGCCCTCAGCTACGGACGGATGACCCGGGTCTACCCGTCGGCCGGGTCGGCCTACACGTACGCGTCCGAGACGATCCACCCGAACGCCGGCTTCCTCGTCGGGTGGACGGCGCTGCTCGACTACCTGCTGCTTCCGCTCGTGAATGCGCTCCTCGTGCGCCAGTACTTCGAGTCGTTCTTCCCCGAGGTGCCCGGATGGATCTGGGTGGCCGGGTACGTGGCGGTGATCACGCTGCTGAACCTGTGGAGCATCACGTCGACGTCGCGCGTGAACGCGACGCTCCTCGTCTTCCAGGTGGTGCTGATCGGCGTCTTCGTGATCCTCGCGTGGGGGGCGCTGCAGCAGGGCGCCGGGAACGGCACCGCGTTCAGCATCGAGCCGCTGTACCACGCGAACGTGCAGATCGCGACGGTCGTCAGCGCGGCGACCATCGTGTGCTTCTCGTTCATCGGGTTCGACGCGATCACGATGTACACCGAGGAGGCGAAGGACGCGCACACGGTGCCGAAGGCGATCGTGCTCGCACTGCTCCTCGGCGGCCTGATCTTCTTCACGGCCGGATGGTTCGCACAGTCGCTGTTCCCCGTCACCGAGGGCTTCACCGAGGGCACGGCGCTGCCCGAGATCGCCTACTCGATCGGCGGCATGCTGTTCCAGATCCTGTTCGTCTCGGCGGCGATCGCCGCGGCGGCCGCGTCGAGCCTCGCCTCCCACGCGAGCGTGTCGCGCATGATCTACGTGATGAGCCGCAACAGCTCCGGCCCGGTCGCGCGGCGCCTGTCGTACGTCCACCCGCGCTTCCGCACCCCCGCGGTCGCGGTCGTGCTCGTGGGCATCGTGTCGCTCGGCGCGGCCGTCGCCGACCTCGACTTCGTCTTCTCGCTGATCAACTTCGGTGCGCTCATCGCGTTCACGGTCGTGAACCTGGCCGTCATCCTGCACTTCGCGATCCGCCGCCGCGAGGTGAAGAGCGCGTGGCAGATCGTGCGGAACGTCGTGCTGCCCCTCATCGGCGTCGTGCTCACCGTCGTGCTGTGGCTGAACGTGAGCGGCGAGGCGATGACCTACGGCCTGATCTGGCTCGCCGTCGGCTTCGTCGCGCTGCTCGTCATGACGCGCCTGTTCCGGCGCCGGCTGCGCATGTCGCTCCAGGAGGACGAGGTCATCGCCGAGGGCGACGAGGGTGCCGACGCGCTGCTCGACGACGATCGGCAGCGGCTGGCCGCCGGGGAGTAGCCCCGCGGGGTGGCGCCGCCGGTGACGGTGGCGCCACCCGGTGGGCGGCACGGTGTCTCCGAGCTCCTACGGCGTCCACCACGGCCGCAGCGGCAGGTCGCCGACGCCGTGCTCGTCGGCCTTCACGGCGAGCACCTGGTGCAGCTGGATGCCGCCGCGCTCGAACTGCAGTCGCGACCCGGCCATGTACAGGCCCCAGACCTTGGCCCGCTCGAGGCCGACCTCCTCCACCGCCTCGTCCCAGTGCGCGACGAGGTTGGCGCACCAGTCGCGCAGGGTGAGCGCGTAGTGCGGACGGAGGTTCTCCTCGTGCAGCACCTCCAGCCCGGCATCCTGCGCCTCGGTGATGATGCGGCCCGAACCGGTGAGCTCGCCGTCGGGGAAGACATAGCGGTCGATGAACCCGTGCGTCGACGGTTCGGCCGTGTTGTCGGGACGGGTGATGCAGTGGTTGAGCAGCAGCCCGCCCGGTCGCAGCCGCGACCGCAGGAATCGGAAGTACGACCGGTAGTTGCGCACGCCGATGTGCTCGAGCAGCCCGATCGACGACACCGCGTCGAACCCGGATTCGCGGATGTCGCGGTAGTCGCCGAATCTCACCTCGGCCAGGTCGCCCAGGCCCTCGTCGGCGACCGCCCGCTGCGCCCAGGTCGCCTGCTCCTGCGACAGGGTCACGCCGATGGCCCGGACGCCCCGGCGAGCCGCGTAGCGCACCATGCCGCCCCAGCCGCATCCGACGTCGAGCAGCCGGTCGCCGGGCCTCAGCCGCAGCTTCTCGAACACGAGGCGGTACTTGTTCTCCTGCGCCTCGTCGAGGGATGCCTCGGCGCTGGGGTAGCACGCGCACGTGTACGTCATCGACGGCCCGAGGACCCACTCGTAGAAGGTGTTCGACACGTCGTAGTGGTAGTGGATCACCTCGGCGTCGCGCGCCTTGCTGTGCCGGCGTCCCGTACCGAGGCGTCGCCAGCGCGGCGGCACCTCCTGCGGCGGCGGGGCGATCGGGCGCAAATGCTCCATGCCGATGGACCGGACGATCCTGGCGATCGTCCTGGGGGGCGGCATCCGGAACACCAGTTCGTCGGCGAGGGCCTTGAGCAGCTCGTACGGATCGCCGGGGTGCACGCCGTGGACCTCGATGTCGCCGGCGATGTAGGCGCGCGCGAGGCCGAGGTCGCCGCGGGCGGTCGCGAGGTAGGTGGTGCCGCGCGGCGAGGTCAGGTCGAGGCCGAACGGCGCGTCCTCGGGGCCGGCCGAGCTGCCGTCGTACGCGGTGAACCGCAGCGGGAGCCGACTGCCGGCGAGGAGTTCGAGGATCTCGGCGAGGGTGAGCTTGCGATCGTCTTCGGTGGACGTCGCAGCCGTGCCATCCGTCTCGGGCGCTTGGTCCTTGAATGTCGTCATCGTCGTTGCACCGCCTTCGCGTAGAGGTCGAGGAGTCGGCCGTCGGGGTCGTAACGTTCCTTCACCGCGCGGTAGGCGTCGCCGCCGTACCTCGCGTCGAACTCCTCGCGGGAGTAGTAGGCGTCGGAGTAGAGCGACTTGTGGCCGTCGAGCTCGCCCACCTTCTGCTCGATGCGCCGGTTCGTCTCGCCGGGAGTGGCCCCGATGGGAACCGTCGACCAGAAGCCGACGTTGACATAGGTCTCGCGCGGTCCGAGCGGATAGAGCGCCCAGCCCTCGTCGCCCCGCAGGCGCAGCGGACAGAGCCAGAGGGGCTCGATCGGCACATTCGCGAGGAACCAGTCGAGGAACTCGACGGTGCGCCCGATCGGCACCTCGATGTCCTGGATGACCCATTCCCGCGGTGGGCGGCGCTTGAGCCGCTCGAGCCCGTCGGCGATGCCGTACCGCCGCGCGAGGCGCATGAGCTTCCAGTACGACCTGCTTCGTCGGTACCGGCGCGGCCAGAGCGGGCGGACGAGCGGATGCTGCGCACCGAAGCCGGCCGAGCACCAGAACCAGTCGGTGTCCCACCGCCACAGGTAGTCGTGGATCGTGAGGCGGTCGCGGATGGCACCGTCGTCGTGCTGGATCGAGCGGTAGAAGATGCGCTGTCGGGTGTAGTCGCTCACCGGGCCTGGTGCGTCGGTCTGCGTCCCGAGGCAGAGGTAGCTCTCGTCGGCACTGAATACGACGCCGTCGAGGTAGTCGACGCGGACGCCGTCGTGCGTGCCGGCGTCGACGATGCGGTCCATCGCTTCGACGAGGTCGTCGAGGGCGTGGAAGCGCAGGTGGGTGAGGGCCACGAACGGCTGCACGGGCTCGAGCTCGATGCGCAGGCGCACCGCGTAGCCGAGCGTGCCGTACGAGTTCGGGAAGGCGCGGAACAGGTCGGCGTGCTCGGTGGGCGACGCCGTGACGAGCTCGCCCGAACCGGTGAGGACGTCGAGTTCGAGCACGGATTCATGCGGCAGCCCGTTGCGGAACGACGCCGACTCGATGCCGAGTCCGGTGACCGCCCCGCCGAGCGTGATCGTCTTCAGCTGCGGCACCACCAGCGGCGTGAGCCCGTACGGGAGGGTCGCATCGACGAGCGCCTCGTAGGTGCACATGCCCGCGACATCCGCCGTGTGAGTTTCGGGGTCGACCGCGATGACGTGCGTCAGTCCCGACGTGTCGAGGCCCGGGGCACTGGTCTTCGCCCGCGGCCGGAACAGGTTCGACGTGGGCTTCGCGAGACGCACCGCGGATGCCTCGGGCAGGGCCCGATAGCTTGCGAGCAGCCGCTCCACGCCGCCGGCGTGTGCGGTTCGTGCGTCGATCTCGCGAACGGACACGCCTTCACGGTAGTCCCGTTGCGGGTGGCCGGCCACCGCTCGGTGCGACGAGGAGCGGACGCAGGGACGCCGCCGGGCCCGGAGGCCGCGACGGCATCGCTCGCAGTCGACTACTGACCGAGCCTGCGGTCTCCGGCGTCGCGCGCGGCGTCGGTCTGCTCGTCGAACTTCCCGCCGGTGATCCGGTCCGCGGCGTCGTCCGCGCGGTCCAGTCCCTGGTCGGTGAGGTCCTCACCCTTCTCGCTCTTCGCGAACTCCCGGGCCTTGTCCCCGAGGTCTCCGAAATCGGCCATGGCCGCCTCCCTTGCGTTCGGTCCGACCAACCTACGTTCGAGGTGAGAGCGGATGTCAGGGGTTGACGCGGTCCGGCGTACGTCGTGAACTGGCTCCGCCGCGCCGGCTGATCGGATCAGGCGAGTCGCATGGTCTCCCCGGCCCGGGCCGCGAATGCGGTGGCGGTGGACGCGATGGTGCGCTGCATGACGTCGACCGCGGCGGTCATGGCGAGGTCGGCGGGCCTTGCGAGGCTGATCGTGCGGGTCAACGTCGGCTCCGTGAGGCGAAACGACCTGAGCGCGGGCCGGTCGATGAGCACCATGGCGGGCACGATCGCGACGCCGAGCCCGCGCTCGGCGAACCGCAGCACCGCATCCATCTCGGCACCTTCGAGCACGACCTCGGGCTCGAGGTCGGCGGCTCGGAACGCGGCATCCGTCGTCGCACGCAGGTCGTAGGTCGAGCTGAATGCGATCTGCGGCAGGCGCGCGACCTCCGCGAGCCCGATCCGGTCTCGAGTGGTGATGGGCGGTGCGACGGCGGACGACACGACGACGAGCTCTTCGACGAGCAGCGGGGTCACGGCGAAGCGTTCGGCCGTCGCGGCATCCGAGGTGATGATCAGGGCGAGGTCGAGCTCCCCGCTGCCGAGTTCGTCGAGCAGCCGCCGCGAGCCCTGTTCCGACAGGTGCAGCTCGACGCCCGGATGCTCGGTGTTGAACGTTCTGAGCACCTCGGCGACGAGACTGATGCAGAGCGTGGGCGTCGCGCCGAGCCGCACTCGGCCGCGCTCGAGCCCGGCGAGTTCGGCGAGCTCCCGCCGAACCGACTCGGCGTCGGCGAGCATTCGGCGGGCGAGCGGCAGCAGCGTCTCGCCCGCGACCGTCAGGGTCGAGCCGCCACGAGAACGGTGGAACAGTTCGGCGCCGAGACTGTGTTCGAGCGCCGCGATCTGCCGGCTGAGCGACGGCTGCGCGAGATAGAGCTCCTCGGCGGCTCGGGTGAAGTTGCCGACGCGGGCCACTTCGACGAACGACCGCAGCTGCTCGAGATTCACATGGATAGCCTACGCGCATCAAGCTAACACTGAAGATGCATTGGACGCATGCCGTTCACCAACCTACCGTGGATCGCATGAGCACCTCGGAACGCAAGATCTCCACCACCGTCCTCGTGATCGGCACGGGCGGATCCGGCCTCCGCGCCGCGATCGAACTCGCCGAGGCGGGCGTCGACGTGCTCGCCCTCGGCAAGCGGCCGAAGTCCGACGCGCACACGTCGCTCGCGGCCGGTGGCATCAACGCGGCCCTCTCGACCATGGATCCCGACGACAGCTGGCAGCAACACGCCGCCGACACGCTGAAGGAGAGCTACCTCCTCGCCAACCCGCACACCGTCGAGATCGTGACGAAGAACGCGGCGCGCGGCATCCACGACCTCGAGCGCTACGGCATGCCCTTCGCCCGTGAGGACGACGGCCGCATCTCGCAGCGCTTCTTCGGCGCCCACACCTACCGTCGCACCGCGTTCGCGGGCGACTACACGGGCCTCGAGATCCAGCGCACGCTCGTGAATCGGGCGGCGCAGCTCGGCGTGCCGATCCTCGACACGGTCTACGTCACGCGCATCCTCGTGAACGACGACGGCGCGGTGTTCGGCGCCTACGGCTTCGACCTCGAGGACGGCACGCGCTACCTCATCCACGCCGACGCGGTCATCCTCGCCGCCGGCGGCCACAACCGCATCTGGCGCCGCACGTCATCGCGACGCGACGAGAACACGGGCGACTCGTGGCGCCTCGCCGTCGAGGCCGGCGGCCGCGTGCGCGATCCCGAGCTCGTGCAGTTCCATCCGTCGGGCATCCTCGAGCCCGAGAACGCGGCCGGCACCCTCATCAGCGAGGCGGCGCGCGGCGAGGGCGGCATCCTCACCAACGGCCTCGGCGAGCGCTTCATGTCGAAGTACGATCCCGAGCGCATGGAGCTCTCGACGCGCGACCGCGTCGCGCTGGCCGCCTACACCGAGATCAAGGAGGGCCGCGGCACCCCCAATGGCGGCGTCTGGCTGGATGTCTCGCACCTGCCCCGCGAGACGATCATGCAGCGCCTCCCCCGCGTCTACCAGACCATGCTCGAACTGCAGATGCTCGACATCACGACACAGCCGATCGAGATCGCGCCCACCGCGCACTACTCGATGGGTGGCGTGTGGGTCCGCCCCGACGACCACGGCACCGACGTGCCGGGCCTCTACGCCATCGGCGAGGCCTCGTCCGGGCTGCACGGCGCCAACCGGCTCGGCGGCAACTCGCTCATCGAGCTGCTCGTGTTCGGGCGCATCGTCGGGCAGGCCGCGGCCGCGTACTCGGCCGGGCTGGCGGCGCAGAAGCGGTCGGCGGCCGCGGTCCAGGCGGCGCGCACCGAGATCGATGACCTGCTGGCAGCGGATGGTGCCGAGAACGTGCGCGCCCTGCAGCGCGCCATCCGCAACACCATGACCGAGCACGCCGGCGTGGTGCGCGACGAGGCCGGCCTGCGCATGGGCCTCGCCGAGCTCGACGCGATCGAGGAGCGCATGCGCGACATCGGCGTGCACCCCGACCTCGCCGGCTACCAGGACCTCGCCCACGCGTTCGACCTCAAGTCGGCCGCGTTGGCGGCTCGTGCGACCCTCGAGGCCGCCCTCGAGCGGCGCGAGACCCGCGGATGCCACAACCGCAGCGACTTTCCCGAGACGGATGCCGCGCTGCAGGTCAACCTCGTCTGGTCGCCCGGCACGGGTGTGACCCGCGAAGCCATTCCGCCGATCCCGGACGAGATCGCGGCGCTCATGGAGCGCGAGGTGTCGACGGTCGGCAAGCTGGTCGAGTAGGCCCGCGGGCGGCAGTGCGGCGCTCGGGCGAGGCGCGCGGGCCTAGAGTCCCTACCGCCGCCGCGGATCCGGTGTCACACTGTCGTGCGCTTCGGCCGCATGCGCGCTCCGTCGCGTGCTGCGCACCTGCTGCGCCGTGGACCTGGGCGGAAGGGCAGGACCGCATGTCGAGAACGCGTCACCTCTCATGAGCCGGCGGCGAGGGGTCACCTGCCCGGTTCCGATCCTCGGGTGGATCCGTTCCTACGACCGCCGCTGGCTCCGCGGCGACCTGATCGCCGGGGTCACGGTCGCGGCGCTCATCGTTCCGAAGAACCTGGGGTACGCCGGCATCGCGGGCGTGCCACTGCAGAACGGCCTGTATGCCGCCGCGGCGGGCGCCATCCTGTACGGGATCTTCGGCACCAGCCGCCAGATCTCGATGGGGCCGAGCTCGGCGCTGGCCGCCGTGGCCGCCAGCGCGGTGCTGGTCTCCGGCCTCACCGATCAGGCGGATGTCGCCTCGTTCGTCGCGGGCATCACGCTGGCGTCCGGCGTGCTCTTCCTGATCCTCTTCCTGCTCAGGATGGGCTGGATCGCGCAGTTCCTCTCGCGGGCCGTCGTCACCGGATTCCTCTTCGGAGCGGCCATCGACGTCGTCATCTCCGAGTTGCCCAAGCTCACCGGCACCGAGGCCGGCGGCGACAACTCGTTCCAAGAGTTGTGGTCGTGGTTCGGGACCCTGGATGACACGAACCGGGCGACCCTCATCGTCGGTGTCGTGTCGCTGGTCGTCGTCTTCGGGGTGCGGGTCGTCGCGCCTCGCGTGCCGGGCGCACTGGTGCTCTTGGTCGGCGGATTGATCGCCTCCTGGCTCTTGGATCTGGGCGATCGCGGCGTGGCGCTCGTCGGCGATGTACCGCGCGGGCTGCCGGCCTTCGCCATCCCCGATCTCGGCCTGATCTGGGAGAACGCGTCGACCGTGGCGATCGCCGCGGTCGCGTTGGTGCTGATCGGCTTCTCGCAGACTGCCGGGGACGCGCGGACCTTCGCGGCGAAGCACCGCTACCAGGTCGACATCGACCAGGAGTCGGTCGCGCAGGGCATGGCGAACACCGGCGCCGGGCTGTTCCAGGGCATGCCGGTCTCGACCAGCCTCTCGGCCAGCTCGCTCAACGACCACTCCGGCGCTCGCACCGGACTGGCGTCGCTCACCTCGGGTGCCACCGTCCTGCTCACGCTGGTGGTATTGGCCCCCCTGTTCTCCATCCTGCCGAAGCCGGTCCTCGCCGCACTGATCATCGAGGCCGTCGTGATGGGCATGATCAACATCCCCGAGATGCGACGCCTCGCGCGGGTGCAGCCGTTCGACTTCTGGATCGCCATCGCCGCGATCGTCGCGACCCTGGCATTCGGCGTGCTGGCCGGCGTCATGATCGGCATCGGCCTGTCGCTCCTGTGGCTCATCGGCGTGGCGACGCACCCGAGCATCCCCACCCTCGCACGGGAGGCCGGAACCGACGTCTTCCGCGACGTGAGCGAGTTCCCGGAGGATCGGCTGACTCCCGGGGTCGTCGTCATCCGGATGGACGGAGGCCTGTTCTTCGCGACCGCCGATGCGCTCGAAGACCGCATCCGCGAGATCATCCATTCCACCCCCGACCTCACCGGCGTCGTCCTCGACTGCGCCGGTATCAACTTCATCGACTCCCAGGGCACCGCGAAGATGAACGACGTCGTGACGCTCGCTGAGGACTCCGGCATCATCCTCCGGCTCGCCCGGCTGAAGAAGTCCGTGCGCGCCACGCTCCAGCGAGACGGCGTGCTGCCGCGCATCGGGACGACCAACATCCACGGCAACGTCGCCCGCGCGGTTCAGGCACAACTCGACGCGTCGGCGCCGCCCGACCGCGCGCCATCCGCGGATGACTGAGGGTGCAGCGAGTGACCACCGGCGCGGAGTTGAACGGAGACTGGACTCCGTCTCGCGGCCGCCCGTATGCTGCAACCACAGCGTTCGCGATTGCGAAGTCAGCTGGAAGCATGAACCGTTGGGGGAGCGGAAGTGCATCGAACGACGAAACCGACGGGGTCGCCGGCGCAGCAGCGGCAGGGTGAGGAGCGACTGACCGGCGCATCCGACGCAGCCGACGTACGAGCTGCCGAGATCACCGAGCTCTCACGGCGAGCCATCTCCGCCGAGGTGCACCTGCTCGCGTATGTGGACGAGCTCGAGGCCGAGATTCGTCGACTTCGCCGGCGGCTCGGCACCGACGTGTCCTATGAGGCGACGGATGGCACGGCCTGAGTCGTTCCTCGTCGAGCCGCCCGGCCCCATGCACGCGCACCTCGCGAGCGGGAGCGCGCTCGCTGGTCGGGACGGCTACGCCTCGTCGGGCACCCCGGCCGGAGCAAGTCGCGCGCTCGGCTCGGCCTCCGCGGCGGACCCCAAGACCAATCGCACGGCCATCCAGAGGCACGGTGCGAGCAGGAGCAGGCCCGTGGCGATCGCAACATCGAACGGGAGCGGGATGAAGCTGATGAGGAGGGGCAGCACGAAGAGCAGCGGGACGATGATCGGAACCAATCCGGTCCGCCACAGCGCGAGGCCGAGAAGCGGCAACGTCAGGTAGAACCCGACCAGTCCGACCATCAGCGGGATTGCGAATGCCGGCCCCGCGGACAGGTCCACGACGAGGGAGACCGCAGCGTCCGTGTCCGTCGCGGAGACCAGGATCGTCTGCATGGCGAGCTCGAACCCCAACACGAGGAGCACCGCGATCGCGGCGACCGTCCCGATGATCAGGCCGATGGCGCCGAGCGTCCGCCCGCGTCGTCGCGCGATCACGAAGCTCCCGATCGCGAGTGCCGCGACCAGCAGGAAGATGGCACCGCCGACCTGGCTCATCAGCGCGGCGTACTCGCCGGCGCCGCCTTCCTCCGCGATGGCCGTGAACTGCTCCTCCGCGGTCTCGGGCGTCACCGGGTGCATCAGGTTCGGAAGCACGAAGAGGCCGAACGGCGCGAGTGCGATCCCGGCTGCGCCCATCCAGCGGAGTACCGCATCGAATCGTTGCATGACCATCTCCGGCGTCGAGGCCGGCCCCTCTGATCGGAGCGTAGGGCGGCGAGCTCGTGCTCGCCATGCGTAGATCCACGCACGGGGCACCCGACGGAGGTGGGCAGAGTCACCACCGAGCGTCGGATGGCCCCGACGCGATGATGCCGGCGAAGGCCGCGAGCCGGACTGCCGAGACCCGATCGGAGACCCCGAGCCGGCGGTAGATGTTCTCGAGGTGACGCTCGACCGTGCGTGCCGAGATGTGCAGCCGGTATCCGATCGCCTGTGAGGTCATGCCCTGCGCGACCAGGCTGAGCACGGCGACCTGTCGCGCCGTCAGGTGCGCTTGGTCCGCCGCCGTGTAGGCCCCGGTCGCGAGCGGATGGCCCGACACCCAGTCGTCGAGGACCTGCCAGTGACGATGCAGCGCGACGATCACCCCCTGCGCATGCCCGGCGAGGCGTGACGACTGCTCGTCGAACGGCTCGACGGGTCGGCACCCACCGACCACGAGGACGCCGGCGCTCCCCCGCTCGATCGGGATCCACACGTGGTGCTCGATCTGGCAGGCGCGCAGCTCGTCCTCGTAGTCCCGTTGCGCGCTCCCGCCCCCGAACGGCACCTGCGTCGTGGTCAGCGGCGCACTCGTCGTGTGGGACGAGTAGTACTGTGCCAGCGGATGGACCGCCGGCGCGCGGCGCGCGACATCCGGAAGGTCGAACCAGTCCGGGAACGGGTAGGCGGTGACGCTGGCACGGCCGTGGGCGTCCCACTGGAATCGTCCGGTCACCGGCGCATCGAGCTGCCGACCAAGCTGTCGACACACGGGATCCCATGGAAACGCCCGGCCGAATTCCCCGAGAGCGTCGGTGATGACATCCAGCCACTGACTTCGAGCACGTTCCATCGACTGCATCATCGGTCCCCCCGAACCGTGTCGTCCGTTTCAGGATGACAGCATTCCCGCTCCGATGGCACCCCCGCCGTCGCTCGGCCGATCGTCAGGCCGCGTCGAACGGCTTCGCCTCGCGGTCCCGATCGGGACGCGCCCCCTCGACGGCGATCGCGATCGCGACGACGCCGACCACGATGGCGAGCGCGAGCATCGGCGTGACGATCGCGAGCAGCGGGATCGACCCCGCGATCAGGAGCGCCGCGACGATGCGGATCCACTGCCACGGCAGGGCGACCACTCGCGCGAAGACGGCGGTGCCCGCGAGGTACACGGCGAGGCCGCTGCCGAGCGCGCCGGCGCCGAACCATCCGAACGGCTCGGGATCGGTGATGTGCGCCATGGCGTCCTCCACGCCGAGGGCGGCGAGGATGATGCCCGCGACGACGATGAAGTGCGCGTACGTGTAGGCGTCGCGCGCGAGCACGACACGTGCGGCATCCGTTCGCCGCTGGAGCTCGTGCTCGCCCGCGGGGGCGATGCGCCGGAAGTACGCCGACCACAGCAGGATCGAGAGCGAGACCGCGAGGGCGGCGCCGAGCGTGATGTCGCCGTCGATCGGTTCCTGCGCCACGCCCACTCCGATCGCGACGATCGACTCGCCGAGGGCGAGGATCACCACGAGCCCGTACCGCTCGCTCCAGTGGCCGGGCGAGTAGATGCGCCATCCGCCGCCGCCGCGCGAACTGGCGTAGGTGAACACGACGTCCCAGAGGAACGCGGCCAGCCAGATCCACGTCTGCGCCGCGCCACCGACCAGCGCGCCGAGCAGCAGGAGCAAGGCTGCCGGCGCCATCGCGATCGCCTGCGTGCGGAGCACCTGCATGGCGAGCGCCCGGTCGCCGCGCGCCGCGGCGAGGTACAGCGACATGTGGACGAGGCGGACGATCGTGTACGCCACCGCCAGGACGAGCGGCCCCGACCACCCCCCGGGCAGGTCGCCGTAGGCCTCCGGGATCGTCAGCGCGATGATGAACACCGAGATCATCGCCACGCTCATGCCGACGCGCACGACGCCCTGGTCGGCGGGCGCCTGGTTGGCGAGCCAGCTGTAGGCGCACCACGTCCACCAGAGCAGCCCGAGCACGATGAGCGCCTGCAGGATGCCGAACGCCGAGTGGGTCTCGGCCATGAGCCGGCTGACCTGGGTGAAGGCGAACACGTACACCAGGTCGAAGAACAGCTCGAAGGTGGTGACCCGGGCGGACTCGTCGGCGGTGCGGACCCGCCCGACCAGCCGCCCACCGGCATCTGCAGGTCCACGGTCGCTCATGGCACCAGCATGCACGAGCGTGCCTCGTGCCGACAGTGCGGTTCGAGCCGCGTCCGCGTCGCCGTGACTCTGCCGCTGGACGAGGGAGCGACCCGTGATCTCCTCACGCCACCGAGGGCCGCGCCTCCGCGAGGCGCAGCGGGTCCAGCCGTGACTCGAGATTCCGCCCGCCGCGGTAGCGGGCTCCGAGATGCGTGTCGGGCAGGCGGTCACCGCGCCCGAAGATCCGGTCGCGTAACGAGGTCGCCGGTTCGTCGCGCAGCCGACCGCGCCGACGGAGTTCCGGCACGACGAGCTCCGAGAAGTCCTGCGCGGTGCCGAACGAGTGGAACTGCCGCAGATTGATGCCGTCGATGCCGTCGTCGTCGAGCCAGCGCTCGATCTCGTCCGCGACGACCTTCGGGGTGCCGACCACGTGGAAGCGTTCCCGACGGCCGCCGCGGAGCCCGTCGAGGAGAGCACCGACCGTGACCTCCAGCGGCAGCATGCCTGCCCGATCGAGCGTTCGCCCGGAACGGAGGATGGCCTCGCGGACCGTGAGGTCGCGTGGCGCCTGCGTCAGGTCGACGGGCAGGCTCGCGTGGGCGAGGTAGCCGTCGACGCTCGCGTGCTGCTCGTAGAGGCGCCACTTGTCGGCGGCCTCCTCCTCGGTCCGGCCCACGACCACGACGGCGCTGGCGATGAACTTCACGTCGTCGGCCGCCCGTCCGTTGCGCACCGCGGCATCCTGCATCGCCTCCTTGTTGCGCCGGAACTCGTCGGTGGTGCGGCCGCCGGTGAACACGACCTCGGCGTGACGGCCGGCGAACTCGGTGCCGGCCGGCGAGCCGGTGGCCTGGAACAGCACGGGCGTGCGCTGCCGCGACGGGTGCACGAGGTGCGGCCCGGCCACCCGATGGTTCTCGCCGACGTGGTCGATGTATCGGACCTTGGTCGGGTCGGTCGCGATGCGCCGCTCACGGTCGTACACGACCGCGTCGTCATCCCACGATCCCTCCCACAGCTTGTAGAGCACGTCGAGGTACTCGTCGGCGAGCTCGTAGCGCCGGTCATGCGGGATCTCGCCGTCCAGGCCGAAGTTGCGGGCGGCGTTCGGCAGGTAGCTCGTGACGATGTTCCAGCCGAACCGGCCCTTGGTGAGGTGGTCGAGGGTCGACGCGCGCCGGGCGAAGGCGAACGGCGGCTCGTACGTCGTCGAGAACGTCGCCCCGAACCCGAGCCGCTTCGTGACGGCCGCCATCGCGGGCACTACGAGCAGTGGGTCGAGGTTCGGGCTCTGCAGGCCCTCGCGCAGCGCCGTCTCGGGCCCATCGCGGAACACGTCGTAGGCGCCGATGACGTCGGCGAGGAACACCGCGTCGAAGCCGCCGTCCTCGAGGATCTCGGCGAGCTCGGTCCAGTAGTCGATGTCGTCGAAGCGGTGCCGGTTGTTGCCCGGCAGCGGCCAGAGCCCATGCGAGATGTGGCTGATGCACGCCATCTCGAAGAGGTTGAGGATCAGCGGCTTCGGGTCGGTCATGCGGGGATCCCTTCCTCGCGGTTCGTCGGGTCGGAGCTCGCGCGCTCGCCGGATGGGGCGAACACGTGCAGGGGGTCGGCGCCGTTCAGGTACCAGTCGCCGAGCACGCGCGCCTTGTAGACGCGCGGGTTGTGCGAGGCGAGCGTGCGCGCGTTCCGCCAGTGGCGGTCGAGAGCGGCGTCCCGTTCGACCCCCGACGATCCGAGGGCGTCGAACAGCAGCGTCGACGCGTCGAGCGCCGCATCGACCACCACCAGCTGCGCCTCGTACACGGCCACGGCGGCGAGCCGCGCGGCATCGTCCCGCGCGCCTGGCGGAGCCGCGACGACCGCGTCGAGTGCGGCGGCGCCGCGCGTGACGGATGCCGCCGCGGATGCCGCGAACGACGCCACGCGACCCACTACGTCCTGCACCTGCGCGTCGGCGCGGGGCACCGGGGCGAGTCCGTGGGGGTAGGAGCGTATGCGCTGGCGGACGCCGGTGATGACGTCGTCCCTGGCAGCCCGGGCGACCCCGGCGAGGGCGGCCAGCAGCACCAGCTGGTAGACCGCCTCCTGCGAGGCGAAGCGCTCGCCGAACGGGAAGACCTGCTCCTCGTCGACGGGGACCGCATGCAGTCGCGTCGTCCCGCTGCCCGTGGCGCGCTGGCCGAAGCCGGTCCAGTCGTCGAGCAGCTCGACGCCGCGGGCGCGGGAGTCGACGACCACCACGACGGACCCTCCCGACTCGTCGACCGCGGTGACGCTCACCCAGTCGGAGAAGATCGAGCCGGTGCTGTAGTACTTCTCGCCCGAGATGCGCAGCCGTCCGTCGACCCGCTCGAGTCGTGTGGAGGAGTCGAGCAGGCTGGTCGTGCCCACCTCCGACCAGGCGCCCCCGATCACCGCTCCGTCGGCGATGCGCTCCAGCCAGCGGCGGTCGCGCTCGGTCCCGCCGGCGAGGCGGTCCTCGACGAAGGCGATGTGGTTGCGCCAGGCCTGCGGCTGATTCGAGTCCGCGGCGGCGAGTTGCACGAGCAGGTCGAAGAACTCGACGAAGGTCAGGCCGGCGCCGCCCAGCTCGGCGGGGATCCTGAGGGCGCCGAAGCCCGCCGCGGCGAGCTCGGCCGTCTCCGCGAAGGGGAGCGTGCCGTCCCGCTCGTGATCGACTGCGCCCTGGGCGATCCGGTCGAGCGCCGGCGCGAGGCGCTTCCGTGCGGCGGAGAGCGGCTTCGTCGCGGAGCCGGTGGCCCCACCGCGGCTCATCCGGAGACCTCGGCGGGTGCGGGCGACGTCGTCGCCAGGGCGGGGTCGACCGCGTCCGGCCCGGACGCGGCATCCGTCGCCTTCGGCCCGAAGGCGCCACGATACCTGGCGGCGGGGTGCCGGTCGTTGAGCCGGGGCGCCCCGAACAACCGCTCGCGCAGGGTCGCACCGGGCCCGTAGTCGCGCTGGGCGAGGCCGCGGTCGCGCAGCACGGGCAGCACCTTCTCGGCGAACTCGACGAATGAGCCGGGGATGACCCAGTTGATGACGTTGATGCCGTCGACGCCGGCGGCCTGCCACCCCTCGAGCGCGTCGGCGATCTGCTCGGGCGTGCCCACGATGCGGGTCGAGCGCGAGATGAGCAGGGCGACGTCGCGGATGACGGGCTCGCGATCGGTGATCGCCTTCGCCGCCCACTCGGTGAGGCCCTTGGCCGTGTTGGTGTCGACGTCCTTCAGCGGGGTGTCGGGCGGGTACACGCGCCCGGTCTTGTCGACGAGCGCGGAGTGGGCGAGGTAGCCGTCGACCGACACGTACTGCTCGTACTCGGCCGCCTTGGCCTGCGCCTCCTCCTCGGTGTCGCCGATGACGAACGACAGGCCCTGGAAGAACTTCATGTCCTCGGGCCGGCGGCCGGCCTCGACGGCCAGCCGGCGCGTGTCGTCGATGAGCTGCTTCGCGATCGCCGGAGTCGGCGCAATGATGAACGTCGCCTCGGCGTTGCGGGCGGCGAACTCGCGACCGGACACCGACGACCCCGCCTGGTACAGCACGGGCGTGCGCTGCGGCGACGGCGACGGCAGGTGCGGACCCTGCACCGAGTAGCGCTCGGAGACGTGATCGATCTTGTGGATCTTCGACGGGTCGGAGTAGATGCCGCGCTCCCGGTCCTTCAGCAGGGCGTCGTCCTCCCACGAGCCCTCCCAGAGCTTGTAGGCGACGTCGACGTACTCCTCGGCCCACGCGTAGCGCTCGGTGTGGTCGGTGAGGCGCGGGTACCCGAAGTTCCGGGCCCCGTTGTCCTGCAGGCCGGTGACGATGTTCCACGCGATGCGGCCGTTCGAGATGTGGTCGAGCGTCGAGACCTGGCGGGCGAAGTTGAACGGATGGTTCTGCGCCACGTTCGACGTCAGTGCGAGCCCGATCCGCTCGGTGTGCACGGCGAGCGCCGCCACCAGCGGAATGGGGTCGTTGCTCGGGATCTGGAGGCCCTCGCGGATGTACACGTCGAAGTCGGCGTCCGCGTCGCCGTAGACCCCCGTGACATCCGCGAAGAAGAGCGCGTCGAACTTGGCCTCCTCGAGCCGCTTCGCCAGGTCGATCCACACGCGCACGTCGTTGAACTCGACCTGCCCGGCATCCGGCCGGCGCCACTGGCCGTGGTGGATGTGGGAGTTGGTGTTCATCACGAAGGCGTTGAAGTGCAGGGGCGTGGTCATGTCGTGCTCCTCGGTTCGAAGGCGGGGATGGAGGCGATGAGCTGCCGGGTGTACGGCTGCTGGGGTCGGGTGAAGATGTCGTCGGGCGTGCCCTCCTCGACCACGCGGCCGTCCTTCATGACGATCACGCGATGGCTGAGGTGGCTGATCACCCCGAGGTCGTGCGAGATGAAGAGGTAGGAGAGCCCGAGCCGTCGCTGGAGCGCGACGAGCAGGTCGAGGATCTGCGCCTGGATCGTCACGTCGAGGGCCGAAACCGCCTCGTCGAGCACGATGACCTCGGGCCCGGCCGCGAGCGCCCGGGCGATCGCCACGCGCTGGCGCTGGCCGCCGGAGAGGCGGAGCGGGAACCGCTGCAGCACCGCCTGGGGCAGGCCGACCTGGTCGAGCAGCTCGGCGATCCGGGCGCGGCGCGACGCGGCAGACGGATGACTCGACCGGGGCAGCGCGTCGACGAGGATCCGCTCGACGTTCCACCGCGGGTCGAAGCTCGACAGCGGGTCCTGCGAGACCACGGCGATGCTCGAGCGCCGCGCACGGCGGCGCGTCTCGGGGAGCGTCGACCACGGCTCGCCGAGGAGCGTCACCTCGCCCGCGTCGGCCGACTCGAGCGCAAGGGCGATCCGCCCGGTCGTGCTCTTGCCCGATCCCGACTCCCCCACGATGCCGAGGGTCTCGCCGCGTCGCAGCACGAACGAGACGTCGTCGACCGCGACGGTCGAGGCGCCGTCCGGGGTGCGGAATCGCTTCACCAGTCCGCGCGCCGCGAGCACGACGTCGTCGGGGTCGAGCGCGACCGGAGCGGTCCCCGCAAGCAGCTGCGCGCCGGCGGGGCTGAGCGCGCCACCTCGCGTTTCCTCACCCGGAACCGCCGCGATCAGCGCCCGGGTGTACGCCTCCTTCGGCTCGCGCAGCAGGATGCGGGCGGGCCCCTGCTCGACGACGCGGCCGTCCTGCATGACGAGGATGTCGTCGGCGAGCTGCGACACGACCGACAGGTCGTGGCTGATGAGGATGACCGATGCCCCGCGCCGGCGCGACTGCTCGAGGAGTTCGAGCACCTGGGCCTGCACGGTGACGTCGAGCGCCGTGGTCGGTTCGTCGGCGATGATGACGTCCGGGTCGAGCGCGAGCGCGGACGCGATCAGCGCCCGCTGCCGGAGGCCGCCGGAGAGCTGGCCCGGGCGCTGCTTCGCGCGGAACTCGGGCGAGGGCACGCCCACGGCGTCGAGCAGGTCGAGGACCTTCGCCCGGCGGGCGCGCCGGTCGCGCCATCCGTGCAGCCGCAGGGCTTCGCCGATCTCGGCACCGACCGGGCGGAGCGGGTCGAGCGAGACGAGCGCGTCCTGCAGGATGAAGCCGACCTCGCGGCCACGCACGCCGCGCCAGTCGCGCGCCGAGAGCGAACGGATGTCGCGGCCATGCAGCTCCAGCACGTCGGCCTCGGCCCGTGCGCCGCGGCCGGTGAGGCCGACGATCGTGCGCGCCGTCACCGACTTGCCCGAGCCGGACTCGCCGACGATCGCGACGCACCGGCCGGGAGCCAGGTCGAAGGACACGCCCTGGACCACGGATCGCAGCCCGGAGCTCGTCTCGAACGCGACCGAGAGGTTGCGGACGGAGACGCGCGGGCGTCGGTCGACCGGCTCGTCGATCGTGTGGACGGACGGGGCGACCTGCTCGATGACCGTCATGACTTCTCTCCCTTCTCGAGGAACAGCTGCAGGTGCCGGCCGAGCGTGGTCGCCGCGAGCGCGAGCACGACGATGACGAGGCCGGGGATCACCGTGAGCCAGCCGGCCTCGGTGATGTACGAACGGCCGGCGTCGAGCAGGGCGCCCCACTCGGGGGCCGGCGGTGCGACGCCGAGGCCGAGGAACGACAGGCTCGATGCCCAGACGATCGACTGCCCGACGGAGAGGGCGAAGATCGCGACGAGGGGTCGCAGCGCGTTCGGCAGGATGTGCCGTGCAAGGATGCGGCGACGAGGATGCCCGAGCGAGACGGCCGCCTCGACGAAGCCCGATCCCCTGGCCGAGAGGATCTGCCCGCGGACGATGCGCGCGTAGCCGGGAGCGGTGCCGACCCCGACCGCGAGGATCTGGGTGAGCGCCGACGGACCGAGCACGGCGATCAGCATGAGCGAGAGCAGCAGGGCGGGGAACGCGAACGCGACCTCGAGGAGCCAGCCCACGGTGGCGGATGTCGCGCGACCGCCAAGCCCGGCAAGGGTTCCGAGCACGACCGCGAGGCTGAGGCTCACCGCCGCGGCGCCGATGCCGATGCCGAGCGACTCGCGCGTGCCGTACACGACTCGCGAGTAGAGGTCGCGGCCGGCCTCGTCGGTGCCGAACCAGTGCGCGGCCGACGGCGGCTGCAATGCGGCGGCGAGGTCGATCGCGAACGGACCGTGGGTGGCGAGCACCTGCGGCCAGATCGCCGCGACGGCGAAGGTCGCGGTGACCGCGACGGCGAGCACGAGGTCCCAGGGCACGGCCGCGAGCCGGGCGCGCGTGCCAGTCCGGCCGGGTTCCACGGGAGCGGCGAGCGCGGTCATGCGGTCCTCCTCAGTCGCGGGTCGATGAGCACGTAGGCGACGTCGACGAGCAGGTTGGCGATCACGTAGAACGCGGCGATCAGCATGACCACCCCGAGGACGACGGGCATGTCCTGCGAGTTGACGGCGCCGACCAGCACGCTGCCGATGCCGGGCCGCGCGAACACGGCCTCGACGACGACCGCACCCGAGAGCGTGGCGCCGAGCGCCCAGCCCGAAAGCGTCACCGCGGGCAGCACCGCGTGGCGGAGCACGTGGCGGAGGCGGATGCCGGTGTCGCCCATGCCGCGCGTGCGGGCGCTCAGCACGAAGGGCTGGTCGAGCGATCGCTCGAACTCGGTCCGCGTGGCCTGTCCCATGAATCCGGCGAGCGGGATCGCGAGCGTCAGCGCGGGCAGCACGAGCCCGATCGGCCCGGTGCCCCCGATGACGGGGAACCAGCCCAGCCCGAGGGCGAAGACCAGCAGCAGGATGATGCCGAGCCAGTAGTGCGGCAGTCCGGCGGCGAGGGTGTCGGCGAACCCGCCGACCGCGCGCACCCGGCGGCCACGGCCCGCGGTCAGCGTCACCCAGGCGATCATGATGATCCACGAGAGCACGATCGCGGCGAGCGAGAGCACGATCGTCGCACCGAGCTGGTCGGCGACGATGTCGGCCACCGGCCGGTGCTGCTGGTACGACGTGCCGAGGTCGCCGCGGAGCAGGCCGCCGACGTAGTTCGCGTACTGCACGAGCAACGGGTCGTCCAGGCCGTACTCGGCGATGATCGGCGCGAGCTCCTCGGGCGTGCGCTCGATGGCCTGGCCCGCGCGCACGTTCAGGATGACCGTGGCCCGGTCGCCGGGGATGGAGGCCTGGGCGAAGAACGCCGCGGTCGCCGCCCCGAGCAGGACCAGCGCGGCCGAGACCGCCTTGCCGCCGATGAGGCGAGCGGTGCGGAGGCCCCGCCGGGGCGGCGCCGGGATCACCGGCACCGCTTCGGCAGCCGCCGGGCTACTCGACGAAATGAGCGTCATAGAAGGTCGGTCCTCCCTGTGCGTGCTCCTGCCAGACGCCCTGCAGCGAGGGCGACACGGCGAGCGTCGAGAGCCGGTCGTACACGCCGATGGCGAGGGCGTGCTCGGCGATGTACTCCTGCGCCTTCGCGTAGAGCGCGTTCTGCGCGTCGACGTCGGCGGTGGAGTTGGCCTCGAGGATGATGGCCTCGAGCTCGGGGTAGTTCGTGAACGACGAGTTCGAGTAGTTCGGCCACTCCTCGGTCGACTGGCGCCAGTTGATGTAGAGGATGCCGCTCGTGACCGCCGTCCAGTACCCCGGGTAGATGTCGCGCTCATCCGGCTGGCTGTACGCGCCCGCGAACAGCTCCGCTTGCGGCACGGGGATCAGCTCGACCTTGAAGCCGGACTGCTTGGCCTGCTCCTGCACGCCCTGCAGGATCGACGCGCCGTCGGCGTTGATGATCGAGCCGGCGCCGTACGGCAGCACCACCTCGAGCGTCTCGCCGTCCTTCACGCGGTAGCCGTCGGCATCCGTCTCGGACCAGCCCGCCGCGTCGAGGAGCTCGTCGGCCTGGTCGAGGTCGAGCGAGTACCAGTTCGCCGCCTTCTCGCTCCATCCCGGGGTGGTCTGGCTGACGCCGCCGTTGCCCTCGTAGGGGATCACGCCGCGGCCGATGGTCTCGACAATGGCCTCACGGTCGATCGAGTACGCGAACGCCTGCCGCACGCGCTCGTCGGTGAACGGTCCCTGGGCGGTGTTGAAGGTGAGCTGCTGCGGGCGACCGGGCGTGATGTACTTGTGCAGCTCGAAGCCCGCGTCATCCGTGCTCTGCCACTGCACGGCCGGAACGTCGTAGATCGCGTCGACCTCCCCGCTCTTGAGCGCCGCTACGCGAGTCGTCGGATCGGCGACGAACTTCCAGACCACCTCGTCGACGTACGCACGGCCGGTGTGCTCGGCGTTGGCGGGCGGCGACGTGTACTCCGGGTTCGCCGTGAGCACGATCTCCTGGCCTCGGTCCCAGTGATCCACGATGAACGCACCCGTCCCGATGGGCGCCTCGCAGTTCTCCTCCTCGGTGCGCGTCTCGAGCGCCTCCTGCGACTGGATGCCGAAGTAGCCCTGCGTCAGGTTGTCGGCCAGTCGCGGGTACGGCGCCGAGAGCGTGACCTGCACGGTCAGGTCGTCGACGGCCGTCGCCGACTCGTAGTACCCGCCGAGCCACGCGAAGGCGGTGCTGTTGCCCCCGTTGACCCAGTGGTCGAAGTTGTACGCGACGACCTCGGCCGTCAGGTCGCTGCCGTCGGTGAACTTCACGCCGGACTTCAGCTCGAACGTCCACGTCAGGCCGTCCTCACTCGAGCTCCAGCGCTCGGCGAGCCACGGCACGACCTGGCCGTCCTCATCGAGCGAGACGAGGCTGTCGAGCACGTTGTAGCTCAGGTACGCCTGCTCGATCCAGCCGCCGAAGACGCAGGCCGGCTCCTGCTGGTGGGCGTACACGATCGTGCCGCCCTCGACGCGTTCTCCGGTCGCGGCCGTCTGCGCCCCGGCCGCGCAGCCCGCGAGGCCGAGGGACGCGGCGGCGCCGGCGGCGAGCAGTGCGAGCGCTCGTGGTCGTGTGGTCATGGACGTACTCCTTCAGGCGGTGGATCGGGGGATGTCCGGTGACGCTACGCACTCCTCCGAGCCCCCCGCCACCCGGTCTGTTACGACGATTCACGGGCCGTCACCGGCTGTCGCACGACGTCATCGGAGGTCCCGTCAGGCGACCGGGACGCCGCCGGACGGGCGCTCCATGACGCCCAGCCCGACACGCCGCGACACATGACGTGCGTCATGTCGCGCAACAGGCGGGCCCGGGTCGGGGCCGGCCGGCGACGGAACGGGACGGTCAGTCACGCAGGAGGGCGGCGATGCGCTCCGGCACCGCGGCGTCCTGCAGCGAGGTCGTGTCGCCCAGCGGGCGGCCCTCGGCGAGGTCGACGAGCAGGCGGCGCATGATCTTGCCCGACCGGGTCTTCGGCAGGTCGGGGACGAAGTGGAGGTCGCGGGGCTTCGCGATCGGGCCGATGGCTGCCGCCACATGGGCGCGCAGGGCCGCGGCGCGCTCGGCGACGGCCGGCCCCGCGGCATCCGCGATCACGAACGCGGCGATGGCTTCGCCCGTGCGCTCGTCGGAGACGCCCACCACGCCGGCCTCGGCGACCGAGGGGTGGGCGACGAGCGCGGATTCGATCTCGATGGTGGAGAGGCGATGACCCGACACGTTGATGACGTCGTCGACCCGGCCGAGCAGCCAGACGTCGCCGTCGGCGTCGACGCGCGCGCCGTCGCCCGAGAAGAAGTACCCGCGCCCGGCGAATCGCGCCCAGTACGAGTCGCGGTACCGCGCGGCGTCGCCCCACACGGTGCGCGCCATGCCCGGCCAGGCGCCGTCGATGACGAGGTACCCGCCCTCACCCGGGCGCACGTCGTCGCCGCGCTCGTCGACGACCCGCGTGCGCAGGCCCGGCAGCGCGCGCAGCGCCGAGCCGGGCTTCAACGTCGAGAGTCCGGGCAGCGGCGCCATGATCGCGCCGCCCGTCTCGGACTGCCACCATGTATCCACGATCGGGGCGGTGCCGCCGCCGATCTCGGCTCGGAACCACTCCCACGCCGCCGGATTGATCGCCTCGCCGACCGAGCCGAGCAGGCGGATGCTGCCGAGGTCGAACCCGTCGGGCGCGCCATCCGGGAACCAGCTCATGAACGAGCGGATGAGCGTCGGCACCGTGTAGTACGTGGTGACGCCGTACCGCTCGATGATCTCGAGATGGCGCGCGGGGTGCGGGGTGGTCGGCGTGCCCTCGTAGATCACGCTCGTCACGCCGTTGGCGAGCGGGCCGTAGAGCACGTAGCTGTGCGCCGTCACCCACGCGAGGTCGGCGGTGCACCAGTAGACGTCGGTCTCGGGCTTCGCGTCGAACACGCTCCGGAAGGTGCTCGCGACGTGCGTGAGATAGCCGCCCGACGTGTGCACGAGGCCCTTGGGCTTCCCGGTCGTGCCCGAGGTGTAGATGATGAATAGCGCTGTCTCGGCGTCGAACGAGTCGGCCGTGTGGTGAGCGGATGCCGTGGCGAGCGCCTCATGCCACCACACGTCGCGACCCGCGGTCCAGGGGATGCCGGGGGTCTCGTCGCCCGTGCGGCGCACCACGAGCACGTGCTCGACGTGGTCGAGACCGTCGACTGCGGCATCCGCGGCACCCTTGACCGGCACCGCTTGGCCACGGCGGAACTGTCCGTCGCTCGTCACGAGCACCTTCGCGCTCGTATCGGCGACGCGGAACCGCAGCGCCTCGGACGAGAACCCGCCGAAGACGAGCGAGTGGATGGCGCCGAGCCGCGCCACCGCGAGCGTGGCCACGATCGTCTCGATGAGGACGGGGAGGTAGATGACGACGCGGTCGCCCTCGCCGACGCCGAGGGCCTCGAGCGCGTTCGCGGCGCGGGCCACCTCCTTCTCGAGCTCGGCGTAGGTGATCGAGCGGCGGTCACCCCGCTCGCCCTCGAAGTGGAACGCGACGCGCTCGCCGTGGCCCGAGGCCACGTGCCGGTCCACGCAGTTCACCGCGACGTTCAGGCGCCCGCCCGCGAACCAAGTCGCCTTCGGGATCGTCGCGCCCGCGGCATCCGTGGGCTGCCACTCCCGGAGGGTGTGCCATGGCGCATCCCACAGCAGGCGCTCGGCCTCGCGCGCCCAGAATGCGAGCGGGTCGTCGTGCGCCGCATCGACGAACGCGCGGTCGACGTTGGCGGCTGCGGCGAACGTCGCCGAGGGCGGGTACGAGCGACCCTCCTCGGAGAGGCTGGTGATCGACGGCGTTCGGCGGTCCGCCGGCCCGGCTGGGAGGTGCCCTGTCACCACGTCGCGACGTACTCGGACACGGGGGTGACCGTACTCCGTACGACCGGGACGCCGCGGGAGACGGCCTGCCCGATACGCTCGGCGAGGCCGTCCGACTCGATCCGGTAGTCGACGAAGTCGTTGTCGCTCGCGTAGACGCCGATCGGGAGCGTGATCGCCTGGAAGAACGAGAACAGGGGCCGGAACTGGTGCTCGATGATCAGCGCATGACGATCGCTGCCGCCGGTGGCCGCAAGGAGCACGGGGGTGTCGATGAGCGAGTACTGGCCGACGAAGTCGAACACGTGCTTGAACAGGCCAGTGAACGAGGCGCGGTAGACGGGGCTCGCGACGATGAGGAGCGTCGCCGACTCGATGCGGCGTACGGCCGCCTCCGCCGCGGGGCTCAGCTCGTCGCGGCGGAGCGCACCGGCGAACTCGCGTCCGATGTCGGACAGTTCGATGAGATGGGTCTCGATCTCGAGGTTGTGCCCGCTCCCCGCACGGAGTTCCCTCGCGAATCCATCGAGGATCTCACGGGCGAGCACGGTGGTCTTCGAGGGCGAGTGCAGGCTTCCCGACACGGCGACGATGGAGATGACGTTCGACATGCGGCGACGCTAGACCGCATCCGCGCGAGCGGCCGCGGCGGCCGGTCGCGCGGGGTAAGGCGCGCAACCGTTCTTCACACAGGCGCCGGATCAGTGCCCCTGGATGACCGCGCATGACCTCGAGTTGCATCGCGTGGCGACGCGGAGCCCGCATGTGACGCGCTGCCTCGCGATGGCACTCGCCTCCGCCTAGCGTCGATCGCGGAGGTGGCCGCATGACCAGACTCATCATCGGCGCGATGGTCCGCACGATCGGAGCGCATCCGTCCGGATGGCGGTATCCGGGCGCGCATCGAGACCCGCGGGAGGAAGCCGTCGTCCTGCGGCGGACCGCGCAGCTCGCGGAGGCCGCGCGGCTCGACTACCTGTTCTTCGGCGATCGCCGCGCGGAGCTCCCGGGACTCGGCTACCTGGAGCCGCACCTCGTCGCGCGCGTCGACTCCCTCAGTGCCGTGAGCTACCTCGCGGGCACCACGCAGCGGCTCGGACTGGTCGCAACCGCGAACACCGACCACGCCGATCCCTACGCCATCGCACGCCACACGGCCGCCGCCGACCTGCTGACCGGCGGACGCGCCGGAATCAACCTCGTCGTCGAGTCCGAGGCGCACGTCGACTTCCGCGACCGCGCCACCGACTCCGTGATCGCCGCGCGCTACGCGCGCGCCGACGAGTTCGAGACCGTCCTCCGTCGGCTGTGGGACTCGCTCGACGACGACGCGATCACGGCGGATGCCGCGTCGGGCGAGTTCGTCGACCCGACGAGGGTCCACGGTCCCGACTTCCATGGCGCGCATCTCACCGCGACCCGGCCGCTCGACGTCATCCGGCCGGTGCAGGGCCACCTCCCGGTCTTCCACTCCGGGTCATCGCCGCGGTCACGCCTCTTCGCGGCGCTGAACGCCGACGTCGCGCTGGTCGCGGTCCGCGAGCGGCGGCAGGCGGCGGCGCTTCGCGAGGAGCTCCGCTCGCTCGCGTTCGTGTCCGGACGCGACGATCGCACGCTGCGCGTGGTCGCGCCCGTGCTCCCCATCGTGGGCGAGACGACGGAGCACGCCCAGCGCATCGCGGATGAGCTGAGCGCCCTGGTGCGGGTCGCCGAGGACTGGCCGGATGGTCCTCCTGCCGGATTCCCTGCGAACCGGTCCCTCGATGCGCTCGCCCGCCTCGTGGGCATGCCGCTCGACGGCCATGCCCCCGACGATGCGGTGACCCTGCAGCTGGCGTCGCGGTTCACCACCGCCGGCCAGGAACTGGTCGAGCTCGTCGCCCGCCGGACCGGGCGGGTCGCCGGGGGTGAGGAGCCGGCGACCTTGCGGCACCTGATTGCTGCCGCCTCGATCGACCTGCTGACGTTCGTCGGCACCGGAGACCAGATCGCGTCCGAGTTCGCCGCGTGGGCGGACGTGGGCGCAGTCGACGGCTTCAACGTGCTCTCGGCGACCAACCCGTCGCAGTTCGAGGCGTTCACGCGATCGGTCGTGCCCGAGCTGCAGCGGCTCGGCGTCTTCCCGACGGAGTACGAGGGCGAGACGCTCCGCGACCACCTCGGGCTCGCCCGCCCGGAGAACGTGCACCGGTCGATGGGAGACCCGCGCTTCCCGCCGGTCTATCAGCGTGGGGCGGTGTCGGTGCACGGTCGCTGACCGGCTCCGACATACTGAACCCCCCAGTCGCCCGGGATTGATGCTGCGGCGCCATCGCCCGCGGCACCATGGGGGCACGGTGCACCGCGGCTCCGGAATGCGCCGCTGCGCCAGGCGTTGGAGCACTGTATGAAGCGCATCGGTTTCCTCTCGTTCGGCCACTGGTCGAACTCGCCCGGCTCGCAGACGCGATCGGCGTCCGACGTGCTGCTGCAGTCGATCGACCTGGCGGTCGCGGCCGAGGAGGTCGGCGCCGACGGCGCCTACTTCCGCGTGCACCACTACGCGAACCAGCTCGCCAGCCCGTTCCCCCTCCTCGCGGCGGCGGGTGCGAAGACGAGTCGCATCGAACTCGGCACGGGCGTGATCGACATGCGCTACGAGAACCCGATGTACATGGCCGAGGATGCCGGCGCCGCCGACCTCATCGCCGGCGGCCGCCTGCAGTTGGGCGTCTCGCGCGGGTCGCCCGAGTCCGTCATCGACGGCTACCGCTACTTCGGCTACGAGGCGCCCGAGGGTTCGACCATGGCCGATGTCGCCCGCAACAACACCACGGTCTTCCTGAAGGTCATCGACGGCGCCCGGTTCGCCGAGCCGAATCCACGTCCGATGTTCCCGAACCCGCACCCGGGGCCGCTCGGCATCCAGCCGCAGTCGCCGGGCCTGCGCGACCGCATCTGGTGGGGCGCCGGCTCCGACGCGACCGCCGTCTGGGCTGCCGAGCAGGGCATGAACCTCATGAGCTCGACGCTCAAAGAGGACGAGTCGGGCGAGCCGTTCCACGTGCAGCAGCGCAAGCAGATCGAGGCGTTCCGCGCGGCCTGGGCCGAGGCAGGGCACGAGCGCGAGCCGCGGGTCTCGGTGAGCCGGTCGATCTTCGCCATCGTGAACGACATGGACCGCCGGTACTTCGTCGGCGGCGGCGACCGGTCCGACCAATTCGGCGTGATCGACGACTACCGCGCCGTCTTCGGCCGCAGTTACGCGGCCGAGCCCGACGCCCTGATCGAGCAGTTGCGCGAAGACGAGGCGATCGCGGCCGCCGATACCCTGCTGCTCACCGTGCCCAACCAGTTGGGCGTCGACTACAACGCGCACGTCCTCGAGTCGATCCTGACGCACGTCGCGCCGGCGCTCGGGTGGCGGTAGCGAGGGCCGAACCGCTCGACGCGGTGCGCGGCGCCCGCCCTGCCTAGTGGCGGATGTGCACCAGTTGCACTCCCCCGTCCGCGATCGCCGAGCGGATGGCGCTGCCGAGCTCCGCACGGTCGGTGATGGATCGGCCGGTCGCCCCGAAGGCGTCCGCGAGCGCCGCCCAGTCGGGCTGCACCAGCTCGACTCCGATGGGGCGGATGCCGCGGTCGACCTCGTTCTGCCGGATCTCGGCGTATCCGCCGTTGTCGACGCAGACGATGGTCAGGTCCAGTCGCTGCTCGACGGCCGTGACGAGCTCGTTGACGGCGAACATGAGTGCGCCGTCGCCGAGCACGGCCACCACGGGCCGCTCCGCCTGCGCGACGCGCGCGCCGATCGCGGCCGGGAGGCCGTAGCCGAGCGTGGCGTACGTCGGGGTGTAGAGGAGCGAGTGCGGGCGCGCGCATTCGAGCACGTTCGCCAACGCCAGGTAGATGATCTGCGACGAGTCTCCCGCGACGATCACGTCGTCGGGCAGTGCCTCCGCGATCCGCTCGGCGAGCGCGACGGTGTCGGGTGCGGTCGAGCGGAGCTCGTCGGCGATCGCCTGACGGGCCGTCGCGAGATCCGGCGAAGGTCGGTCCGAGGCCGGCAGCGCGGCGGCCAGCTCGGCGGCCACGGCACCGCAGTCGCCCACGATCCCGACGGTCGCCTCGAGGTTCTTGTCCAGCTGCCCCGACGAGCGGTCCACCCGGATGACGCGACCGCCGGCGCGGAGCGACGGCGCCCACAACTCGGCTTCACCGAGCTTCGAGCCGAGCACGAGGAGCACGTCGGCCGCTTCGGCGACGGCGCGAGCCGCCGCCAGCCGCAGGTTCGAGCCCAGCGCGAGCGGATGGCGCTCATCGACGGTTCCCTTGCCGTTGAGCGTGGTCAGGACCGGCGCGCCGAGCCGTTCCGCGAGTGCGGTGACCTCGGCGGTCGCACGCGTCGCGCCACCACCCGCGATGACGACCGGCGATGACGCGGAGGCGAGCAGGTCGACCGCCCGCCGGACGAGCCCGCCATCGCCACCATCGGGCGCGGGCGCCGGACGAGCCATCCGTGCTTCCGCCGGCACCTCGGCCGGCGACTCCAGCACATCGAGCGGGATCTCGATGTGCACGGGGCGCGGCCGGCCGGTGCGGAACAACTGGAACGCGTCGTGGACCGCATCCACGGCCTCGGCGGCCGTCGTCACCCGACGCGACCACTCCGCGATCGCCGCGACCATGGCGGAGGCGTCCTTCGTCTCGTGCAGCGTGCCGACGTCGCGGAACTCCGCGCCGAGCGCGACGCCCGGCGAGAGCACGATGAGCGGCCGCGATTCGCAGAAGGCGGTGCCGATGGCGCTCATCGCGTTCTGCAGCCCCGGCCCCGACGTCGTGATGACGACGCCCGGCAGGCCGGTCTGCTGGGCCCAGCCGTCGGCGCCGTAGCCGGCGCCCTGCTCGTGCCGGTTGGTCACCGCGCGGATGCCGAGATCGGCGAGCGGACGGTACAGCTCGAGGTTGTGCGTGCCCGGGATGCCGAAGATCGTCGTCACGCCGTAGGCGCGGATGGTCTCGAGCACGGCCCTGCCGGCGGTGTCGGCGTACGGAGCGGCGAGGTCGACCGGAGTCTCCGTCATCGTCATGGTCATCCTTTCGTCAGGCCGCGCGGTGGCGCGGTTCCCCGCCGACCCACGTCTCGAGCACGGTGATCTCGGCGATCCGTTCCGGCTCGGCGACGAGCGGGTCGTCGGCGAGCACCGCGAAGTCCGCGTACTTGCCGACCTCGAGCGAGCCGAGGTCGTCCTCGCGCCCGAGCGAGACCGCACCCTCGTAGGTGTGCGCGCGCAGCGCCGCCTCGGCCGGGATCCGCAGGTCGTCGGATCCGAGCCGGCGGCCGCGCCGCGTGACCCGGGTGACCGCGGTCTGGATCGCCTCGAGCGGGATCGGGTCGGCGACCGGAGCGTCCGACGAGATCGTGATCGGCACGCCGGCCGCGGCGAACTCGCCGAGTGGGTTGAACCGCTCGCCCGGGGTGCCGATGGCGTCCTCGACGCCCTCGCCCCAGTTGTAGTAGTGCTGCGGCTGGTTCACCGGGCGGATGCCGGCCGCCGCCATCCGCTGGATCTGCTCTGGTGTCGGCAGCCCGCAGTGCTCGATGCGGTGCCGCGCGTCGTCGTCGGGGCGCTCGGCGAGCGCCGCCTCGATCGCCGACACGACCATCTCGATCGCGGTCGGCGACTGGGCGTGCGTCGCGGTCTGCAGGCCGGCGATGTGCGCCTTTCGGATGAGCTCGGCGTACTCGGCGGGCTCGTGGTACAGCTGTCCTGTGCGGCACGGGTCGCCGACGTATCCGTCCGGGAAGTACGCGGTCCAGCCGCCCAGGGTGCCGTCGGCGTAGAGCTTGATGCCCGCGAAGCTCAGGTGCGCGTTCCCGAATTGGCCGACGAGCCCCATGTCGAGCGCGTCGTCGAGCAGGTGCGAGAGCAGGTACATCGAGACGCGCAGCTCGAGCCGTCCGGCCTCGGCCAGCCGCAGGTACATGTCGAACTCCCGGCGCGACACCTGGGCGTCGCCGATGGTCGTGACCCCGCCCGCGAGGAAGCGCTGGGTCGCGACATCCAGCTGCCGCAGGTGCTCGTCGGGCTCGTCGGCGAGGTGGAAGTTCGGCCCGTGGTGGCCGACCTTCACGCCGTGTACTCCGGTCAGGATGTTGCAGGCGGCATCCGACAACTCGCCCGTGAGCTCGCCGTCGGCGTCGCGGAAGAACTCGCCGCCGTCGGGGTTCGGGGTGTCGCGGTCGACGCCGTTGGTCTCGAGCGTGTACGAGTTCACCACGCCGCCGTGCCCCGACGCGTTCATGAGGTAGACCTGGCGATCCGTCGCCACCTCGTCGAGCTCGAAGCGGGTCGGATGGCGCTGCTCGGCGAGGTTGCGGTGCTCGTAGCCGTAGCCGCGCACCGGTCGTCCGTCGGGCAGCTCGGCGGCCGCGGCCTTCAGCAGCGCGATGATCTCAGGAATGCTCCCCGCCTTCGCCGGCCCGCAGTCGACCCACGTCATCATCTGCCCGTACATCAGCGGATGCGCGTGCGGGTCGATGAATCCGGGAACGACGACCGCGTCGCCGAGGTCGGTGCGCTCGGGCACCAGCCCGGCGGCCTGGGCCGCGGCCTCGCAGTCGGCCGTGGAGCCGATCGCGAGGATGCGTCCGCGGTCGAGGAGCATCGCGGTGGCCACGGTCGACGCCGGGTCGACGGTGTGGATGGCGCGGGCGGTCACGAGGCGCGGCGCGGCCTGGACCGGCCGGTCGAAGGCGGTGAGCTTCCTCATGCCGTGCGGTTCGCCGTCGTGTCGGTGCGGGCGTTGAACGAGGCCGTGACCGGCGCCTCATCCGAGTGCTGCGGCGCCAGCTTCGTGCAGATGCCGGCGAGGATGGCCATGCCGGTGAACATGGCGATGACCGACCAGATGCTGCCCGTCCAGGCGATGAGCTGCGTGGCGAACCACGGCGAGAAGCCGGCCCAGATCGCCGCGCCGACGCCGTACGAGAGCGCAATGGAGGTGTAGCGCGCCTGCGGCCGGAACATCTGGGCGAGGATCGCGGCGATCGGCGCGTAGGTCGCGCTCATCGCGATGCGCACCAGCGAGGCAAGCAGGAAGATCAGCGGCTCGATTCGGCCCGGCAGCACCAGCATGAATGGGATGAACGTGAGGACCGAGGTGATCAGCCCGATGTACATGACGTTCTTGCGGCCCCACTTGTCGCCGAGCCAGGCGACCGGCAGCGTCACCACGAACTCGACGAACGAGGCGATCGTCATCGCGTCGAGGATGACCTGCTCGCTGATGGAGATCGGCTCGCCGGTGGCGTAGGCGGTGGCGAACGTGGTCGCGAGGTAGTAGCCGCCGGTCGAGATCGGGAGCAGGCCGATGCCGAGGAGGATCGGCTTCCAGTTGTTGCGGAGCGCGAACGCGAGCGGCATCGACTGCTTGCGACCCTCGACCTTCTGCTCGAACACCGGCGTCTCCTCGACCCGGTAGCGGACCCAGAGGCCGACGCCGATCAGCACGATCGAGAGCAGGAACGGGATGCGCCATCCGCCGTTGATGATGAAATCGTCGCCGAAGCGGGTCATGATCGCGAACACGCCCGACGCGAGCAGCGCGCCTGCCGGGTTGCCCAGCTGGGTGAAGCCGCCGTAGAAGGTCTTCGACTTCTCGGGCGCGTGCTCGACGCTCATGAGCACCGCGCCGCCCCACTCCCCGCCGACCGCGAGGCCCTGGAGGGCGCGGAGCAGGATCAGGAGGATGGGTGCGGCGAGGCCGATCGTCTCGTACGTCGGGAGCAGGCCGACCAGGACCGTGGCGATGCCCATGAGCAGGAGGGTGATCACGAGCGAGACCCGGCGGCCGAGCTTGTCGCCGATGTGGCCGAAGAGGATGCCGCCGAAGGGGCGCACGACGAAGGCGACGGCGAACGTCGCGAACGCAGCCGCCGTCTCGGCGAGGGGGTCGCCGCTCGGGAAGAACAGGGGGCCGAAGACGAGTGCCGCCGCGGTGGCGTAGACGTAGAAGTCGTACCACTCGATGGTGGTGCCGACGAAGGCCGCGAACCCGGCACGCCTGGCCGATCTGTGCGATGTGGTCATGACCGCTCCTTTGCGGATGGATGCTCCTGGGTGGCCGCCGACGAGCCGACGACGCGTGAAGGCTATGGCTCCGATGGGGCGGCGGCAACTGCGGAACTCCAGCGGAGGGCGCCATCCGCTGGTGTTCTGTCTCGGCCGTGGCGCATTTCGGCGCTTGGTGCTGACTCGCAGCCCACCTAGGCTGGTGATATGTCACGGGGCTTGTGCGTTCGAAGGAATCTCGGCGAATCGGGCCGAGCGTGGTGAACTTCGACGCCGATCTCATTCGCGCGCTGCAGGATGACGGTCGCGCGAGCATCCACGATCTCGCGGTGCGGCTCGGGCACTCGCGAGCCGCCGTTTCGTCGCGCCTTCGGATGATGGTGAAGGATGGCACGGTTCGGGTCCTCGCGGCGGTCGATCCCGCGTTCCTGGGGCAGAACGTGCTCGCTCATGTGTCCATCCGCACGGATGGCACGACCGAGCCGGTCGCCGAGCACCTCCGCGGCGTCCCCGAGACCGTGCTCGTCTCCGCGGTCGGCGGCGTCCACGACCTCGTCACCGAGATCCGGCTCGGCACCATGCCGGCGCTCCACGCGCTGCTCGCCGAGATCCGCGCGCTGCCCGGCGTCGCCGACATCAATACCCTCATCTACTCCAAGGTGATCAAGGGCTTCTTCGTCTCCGAGTACCGCGGTGGCGTCAGGATCGACGGCATCGACGCCGAGCTCATCGAGCACCTGCAGCGCGACGGTCGCGCGAGCTTCCGGGCGTTGGGCGAAGCGGTGCGGCTCTCGCCGTCCGCGGTCGCGACGCGCGTCGAGCGGCTCATCTCGGGCGGCGTCATCAAGATCAGCGCCGTCGAGGCGCGCGGACTGGCGCAGCGGCAGCTCTCGCTCGGCGTCGGGCTGAACCTGTCCGGCAACGACGACGCGGTCATCGAGGCGATCCGCGGATGGCGCGGCATCGACTTCGCGGCCCGCACGCTGGGGCGGTTCGACCTCGTGATGACGCTCGTCGAGCCATCCCCCGGCGCCCTGTACGAGGCGCTCGAGCGGATCCGCGCCCTGCCTGGGGTGAGCCACACCGAGGCGTGGTTCCATCTCGCGGTGCTGAAGGAGGACTACACCCGGACGCTTCGCGCGGCCGAGGTGATCACCGCGGGGCAGGCGTGAGGTCGGCGGCTTAGGCTGTCGCCGTGACCCATCCTCTGGACGACGGGCCGTTCTACCACGGCACGAAAGCCGACCTGCAGGTCGGCGATCTGCTCACGGCGGGGTTCCGCTCGAACTACCGGCCCGAGATCGTGATGAACCACATCTACTTCACCGCGATGCGCGACGGCGCCGGCCTCGCCGCGGAACTCGCGGCCGGCGACGCGCCGCCGCGCGTCTACCTCGTCGAGCCGACCGGGCCCTTCGAAGACGACCCGAACGTGACCGACAAGAAGTTCCCGGGCAACCCCACTCGCTCGTACCGCAGCAGCGCTCCACTCAGGGTCCTGGGCGAGGTCGCCGATTGGACGCGGCTGACGTCCGAAGCGCTGCAGGAATGGCGGGACCGGATCGCCGCGATCAACGCCGAGCGGGGCGAGATCATCAACTGACGTGGCCCGACCCGGGATCGAGGCACGAGATCGCTCAGCAGTCCCCAGGGCCAGCTCGCTCCTGGTGGGCGAGCCGGCCCCGGAGGCAGCGACGACGTCAGGGCGTCGCGCTGCGCTCGGCTGCGGCGACGATGACGTCGGCGACCGCCTCGGCCTGGCTGATGAACAGCGCGTGGCTGCCCGGGACGTTGGTGATGTCGGCGCCGATGCGCGAGGCCATGTGCTGCAGCATGGCCTGGTCGAATGCCTTGTCCTCGGTCGCGATGACGGCCCAGCTCGGCTTGTCCCGCCAGGCGGCCACGCTCACCGGGGTTCCGAACACGCCCATGTCGATGGGCACCTGGCTGTCGGCGAGGAAGGCCGCGTCGGCGTCGTTGAGGTCTGCGGCGAATCCGGCGTGGAAGGCGTCGCGGTCGAGGTAGCCGTACCCGTCGTCGCCGACGTCGATGACGAACTCGGGCGTGGGCGCGAACCCCTCGTACTGCTGAGCGGTGGTCTCGCCGGCGTCGGGCGCCAGCGCGGACACGTACACCAGTCCGGCGACGTTGGGATGGACGCCCGCCTCGGTGATGACGGTGCCGCCCCACGAATGGGCGACGAGGATCGTCGGCCCGTCCTGGAGGTCGAGCACTCGCTTCGTGGCGGCCACGTCGGCCTCGAGCGAGGTGAGGGGATTCTGCACGATCGAGACCCGATAGCCGCGCGCGGTCAGCAGGTCGTACACGCGGCGCCATCCGGATCCATCCGCGAACGCCCCGTGCACGAGGACGATGTTGGTGATGTCGTGTGCGGTGTTCATGTCTCTTCCTTCCTTCGCGGCCGATCGGCCGGGTGGGTTGCGATCAGTTTGTGTAACACCGGCGATGTGCAATATATTGCATTTCGGTGGACGCGACAATGACATGCCGGTCGAGTTGCATCCGTGAGCTTGAGTGTGGGCAATATATTGCATGCCGATTCCCAGGACTGTCCCCGGTGTCGACCGGTCGCTGCTGCGCGACGACGTGTACCGGCGGCTCCGCGACGCGATCGTCGACGGCACGTTCCTGCCCGGGGAGCAACTGAAGGATGCCGACCTGGCGGAGTGGCTCGGCGTCAGCCGAACCCCGGTTCGCGAAGCACTCCTTCGTCTCGGCGCGAGCGGACTCGTGGTCGCCGTGCCCGGACGATCGACGACGGTGAGCACCATCGACCCGAAGGCCGTCAAGGACGCTCGCGACGTGGTCGCCGCCATGCACGTCCTGGTCGCCCGAGAGATGGCGGGCAACCTGTCCGACGCCGAGGTGGCGCGCATGCGCGAAGCGAACGACCGGTTCGCGCGGGCGCTGAGCGCCGGCGACACCGCCGCTGCGCTCGACGCCGACGAGGAGCTGCACGCGATCCCGGTCGCCATTCTCGGGAACCGCGCCATCGAGTCGGTGCTCGACCAGTTCGGCCCGGTCGTGCGTCGAGCGGAACGCGACCGCTTCGCAACGGACGGGCGGGCAGCGGTCGAACGGCATGAACGGCTGATCCAGCTCCTCGAGAGCGGCGACGCCGAGCGGGCATCGGAGCTCACCTTCGAGATCTGGCACAGCCTGCCGGCAGAGGGCACCACTCCCTCGGAGTGACGACCCGCGCAGCATCAGATCAGGTCGGCGGCGCCTTGCCCACATCTGACTACGCGGACCGCACCGCGCCCTCGATCAGCTCACGAATCTTGGGGACGAGCTCCTCGACCGGCCCCTCGACGGGCAGCCCCGGCGCGACGGCTTTGATCGGCAAGACGGCGACGGCGGATGGCGCGGCCTCGAGCGCTGAGCGCCATCCGCTGATCTGCTCGGCCGAGGCAACGTACACGATTCGCCCGAGCCCGACCCATGCGTGCGCCGCCGAGCACATCGGGCAGTGCTCCCCCGAGGTGTACACCGTCGCCGCCGCCCGTTCGTCGGCGGTCAGGTTCGCCGCCGCCCAGCGCGCGATCTCGAACTCCGGATGTCGCGTGGCATCCCCCGCCGTCGCCTCGCGGTTGCGGTCCTCGAACCGCACGGTGCCGGCCGCGTCGACGAGCACCGACCCGAACGGACCGTCGCCGGCGTCGAGCGCTTCACGCGCGAGCTCGACGGCCCGGCGCAGATGGACGAGGTCGGCCTCGGAGAGCGTCATGCGTCCAAGCTAGGCGCGTGCCCCCGCCGATGGCACCCGTCCATAGGATGTCCCGGTGCCTCTCTTCGACCACATCGGCATCACCTTCGATGATCTCCCCCGTTCGATCGCCCAGTTCGACCCGGTGATGCAGGCGCTCGGCTGCACCCGGCAGGACGCCGACAGCAGCGTGTCCTGGTCCCTCGGCGAGGAGGAACTGATCCTGTTCCCCGCCCGCGAACCGGGCAGCGGACCGCACCGCCACGGCCGGGTCGGATGGCAGCACCTCGCCTTCCCCGTCGCCTCGCGCGCCGAAGTCGACCGCCTCCACCAGATCGCGACGGATGCCGGACAGCGGTGAGCGGGCCGAAGCTGTTCCCGCGCTTCAACGACCGCTACTATGCCGCGTTCGTCGAGGACGCCAACGGCATCCGCCTCGAGTTCATGCACAACCCGCCTCGCGAGCCGGCCGCGACTGAATCGCGATAACGAACCACCCTGGACCCGGCGATGCCGTCGCAATCCGCTGCGAGGAGGTGCCGTCGGAGAGCGTCGCGCAGAGGGACGTCCGCTAGTCCTGCGAGTCTCGAGCCAAGAGGCTCCGCACCCGTTCTTCATGGTCGTCGAGGTCGTGCTGAGCGACCGCCAGACTCTGGTCGATCCACTCTTCCGACACGGTCGCGGTCTTCTCCTGGGAAGCCGTGAGGTCGGGCTCGTTGACGCTCGTCACACCCAGCCAGACCGGCAGCGCCTGTGTGTCGAGAATGATGCTGAGCAGCTTGAGCTCGATCTCGAGTGCCTTCCGGACGTCGGGGGAAATCGCGTCCCACTCGATCCGGCGGCTCGCGTCCTGCCCGGATGTCGGGGCGAACGGAGGTGCCTCTGTGTAGCGGGAATGGATGGTGCGCCCGAGCAGTTCGGCGCGCTGGATGATGGCTTGCTGGGCGTCGTTCCACCTCTCCGCGCGTGGCAGGGCGTCCTGCATGTCCTCCAGCGCCTGCTGGGCGGCATCGAGTTTCTCGGCTTCTGCTTCGGCTTCCTTGCGGAGCTTGCGGCCCTTCCAGACGAGAACTCCACCGATGGCCAGAAGCGCGGGCAAGGCGACGATGCCGGCCAGGACCGCCGCGCTACCCGCTACGCCCACGCGCCCCGCGGCAAGTGAACCGCCTCCGAGCCAGGCGAGGGTCGTGCTGGAGGCAGCCGCGCCGGAGAGCGAGGCGATCGCGGTGCCGGTCGACGCAGTCCCGGCGGCCGCGAGGGCGACGAACACACCGGCCGCGGTTCCTGAACCCGGCCCAGCCTCGGCGCCCGCGGCCGCACTCCTCTCGGTCACCGTCTTCACGATGCTGACCTCCGTTCGTGTCCTGAGCCCTCTGATCTCGCCCTCGAGGGATCCCGCCGTCCCGTCGGTCGGCTCGGCATCGAGGGTATCGAGCAGCAGTTGCCAGTCGACCCTCGCGGCGGTCTCGAGGAACGGCAGCGCGAATGCATTGCGCGCTCGCTCGAGCGTGCGCTCGGAGTTGCGGATCTGGAAGGTGACGCGTTCGGTGAGCAGGTTCGACGATGCGATGATCTGGGCTCGCCGGGCCTCGTTCTCGAGGTGGATCGGTCCAGCCATGGCTCGTGCGAAGGCGCCGGGGCGTGAGAGCAGTACGAGCGCTCGCTCCGTCTCCTCCTCGAGCTCTGCCTCGGTGTGTCCGAGCGCGTCCAGGAGACGTTGGCGGTACCGACCGGTCGGGTCGGTCTTGCCGGACTCGATGCGGGAGATCGCGACGGCTGCGCTCTTCGGGCTCTCGTCGCTTCCATATCCCGCGATCCGCCCCAGGTCCTGCTGGCCCTTGCCGTTGGCGCGTCGCCACTCGCGTCCCCACGCCTTGAGGACGGATGCCTGCGCCGTCAGGCGGGGCGTAAGAGCTGCGCGCTCGGTTGCCACTATTGACGCCCCCTAACTTGATGCCTATAGTCGGGCTAATACGGGGCTAACTTAGCTCCGCGTACGCCCACTATATAGGGAGATCATCATGACTATGAGCGCACTGCCGACGTGGTCGGAGCGGTCGGAGCAGGACACGCCTTCGTCCGGGACGGGCCCGAGCGAGCCTCGATACGACGCCCGCCCTCGCAACAGCAGCCCCTGGCTGATGCTGTTTCCCCTCGGAGCTGCGGCGGCGGTCTCGGCCGCTGTCCTGCTGCGGCGACCGGCCCTGCGCAAGGCCTGCGGCGAGGTCGTGCGGGATCCCGAGGTGCGTGATGTCTGCAAGGATGCCGGCGAGCGGGCCTACCGCGTGATCGCTGCATCGTGGCGTCGGCATGGCGGCCCGGAGGGACTGGCCGACACCTTCCTGCGCTGACTTCGCCGAGAACGGTGTCCGCCTCGAGTTCATCACAACCCGCCGCGCCGGCCGACGGCTGAAGACGACGGTCGCGTCATGCCGCGATCTTGCAGCTGATCAGAGGTGCACGATCTCCATGTCATCCCAGGCTGCCGCGAGGTACTCGGCAGCCAATCTGCGGTGGCAATGGTCGGGTGTCGCTTCAGAACAGAGCAATACGGCGTTGTCGAACTCCCGGGGCTGCAGTGACGTTTCGACGCTTCGCCCGCGGAGCAGTTCAAGGTATGCCTCCTGGTACCTTTCCCAGGACCACTTGCCCGTCTTGTACGCAGTCAAGAACTGGGCACTGGGGGCCAGCCGAAGCTCGTGGCGGTAGGACATGTCACAGAGCTCTCGCACGAAGAACTCCAGGTCGTTGCGCTTCGAGAACCCTGCGAGCTGCGAGACATTGTTCAGCCGCGTATCTACAAGTACCGTCGCGCCACTGCGACGAAGCAGGCCGAAGAACTGACTGGCGGGCTTCTTCGTGAACCCGATCGTGTACAGCCTCACGATGCGACGACACGTTCTTGCTGGGCGTAGATCGGTGACCAGTCTCTTCCGCCTAGAAGTCCCAGTCCTCGTCCTCCGTCACGACCGCCTTCCCGATCACGTACGACGAGCCCGACCCTGAGAAGAAGTCGTGGTTCTCGTCGGCGTTCGGCGAGAGGGCCGCGAGGATCGCAGGGTTCACGTCGGTGACGGTCTTCGGGAACATCGGTTCGTAGCCGAGGTTCATGAGGGCCTTGTTGGCGTTGTAGTGGAGGAACTTCTTGACGTCTTCGGTGAGGCCGACGCCGTCGTAGAGGTCCTGCGTGTACTGCACCTCGTTGTCGTAGAGCTCGTAGAGCAGCGAGAACGTGTAGTCCTTGATCTCGTCGCGGGTCGCGTCATCCACCCGCTCGAGGCCCTTCTGGAACTTGTAGCCGATGTAGTACCCGTGCACGGCCTCGTCGCGAATGATGAGGCGGATCAGGTCGGCCGTGTTCGTCAGCTTCGCCCGCGACGACCAGTGCATCGGGAGGTAGAAGCCCGAGTAGAACAGGAACGACTCGAGCAGCGTCGAAGCCACCTTGCGCTTCAGCGGGGAGTCGCCCTGGTAGTACTCCATGACGATCGCGGCCTTCTTCTGAAGGTTCTCGTTCTCGACCGACCAGCGGAACGCCTCGTCGATGTCCTTCGTGGAGCACAGCGTCGAGAAGATCGAGGAGTAGCTCTTCGCGTGCACCGACTCCATGAACGCGATGTTGGTGTACACCGCCTCTTCATGAGGGGTCAGCGAGTCGGGGATCAGCGACACCGCGCCGACCGTGCCCTGGATGGTGTCGAGCAGCGTCAGGCCCGTGAACACGCGCATCGTGAGCTGCTGCTCCTCGGCGGTGAGCGTGTTCCACGACTGGATGTCGTTCGACAGCGGCACCTTCTCGGGCAGCCAGAAGTTGTTCACGAGACGGTTCCAGACCTCGAGATCCTTGTCGTCCTGGATGCGGTTCCAGTTGATCGCGTTGACGTGGTCGACCAGCTTGACCTTGCCCTGGTGGGCGGGGTCGTTCGTGGCCGAGTTGACCGGGTCGGTGAGGGTCATGTCAGTTCCTTCTGAAACGGATGGCTCGAAGCGGATGTCGATACTGAGGATTACTCACTACAGCGTGCAGCTGACGCACATGTCGAGCTCCGTGCCCTCGAGCGCGAGCTGGCGGAGCCGGATGTAGTAGATGGTCTTGATGCCCTTCTTCCACGCATAGATCTGCGCCTTGTTGATGTCGCGCGTCGTCGCGGTGTCCTTGAAGAAGAGGGTGAGCGAGAGACCCTGGTCGACGTGCTGCGTCGCCGCGGCGTAGGTGTCGATGACCTTCTCGTAACCGATCTCGTACGCGTCCTGGTAGTACTCGAGGTTGTCGTTCGTCATGAACGCCGCCGGGTAGTAGACGCGACCGAGCTTGCCTTCCTTGCGGATCTCGATCTTCGACGCGATCGGGTGGATCGACGCGGTCGAGTTGTTGATGTACGAGATCGAGCCGGTCGGCGGCACCGCCTGCAGGTTCTGGTTGTAGATGCCGTGCTCCTGGATGGAGGCCTTCAGCTCCTGCCAGTCGTGTTGCGTCGGGATGTGCACCCCGGCGTCGGCGAAGAGCTCGATCACCTTCGGGGTCTGCGGCACCCACGCGACATCCGTGTACTTGTCGAAGAACTCACCCGACGCGTACTTCGAGTCCCAGAACCCGTCGAACACCTCGCCGCGCTCGATCGCGATCTTGTTCGACGCCTTCAGCGCGTGGAACAGCACCGTGTAGAAGTAGATGTTCGTGAAGTCGACGCCCTCGTCGCTGCCGTAGAAGATACGCTCGCGGGCGAGGTAGCCGTGCAGGTTCATCTGGCCGAGGCCGATGGCGTGCGACTTGTCGTTGCCGTCTTCGATCGAGCGCACCGACGCGATGTGCGACATGTTCGACACCGCGGTCAGGCCCCGGATGGCGGTCTCGACCGTCTTGCCGAAGTCGGGCGAGTCCATCGTCAGCGCGATGTTCAGCGAACCCAGGTTGCAGGAGATGTCCTTGCCGATCTGGTTGTAGCTGAGGTCTTCGTTGTAGGTCGTCGGCGTGTTGACCTGCAGGATCTCGGAGCACAGGTTCGACATGTTGATCCGGCCCTTGATCGGGTTGGCCTTGTTCACCGTGTCTTCGAACACGATGTACGGGTAGCCCGACTCGAACTGGATCTCGGCGATCGTCTGGAAGAACTCGCGCGCGTTGATCTTCGTCTTCTTGATACGCGGGTCGTCGACCATCGCACGGTAGTTCTCGGTGATCGGCACGTCGCCGAATGGCTTGCCGTAGACGCGCTCGACGTCATACGGCGAGAACAGGTACATGTCCTCGTTGTTCTTCGCGAGCTCGAACGTGATGTCGGGGATGACGACACCGAGCGAGAGCGTCTTGATGCGGATCTTCTCGTCGGCGTTCTCGCGCTTGGTGTCGAGGAACCGCATGATGTCGGGGTGGTGCGCCGACAGGTACACCGCGCCGGCGCCCTGGCGCGCGCCGAGCTGGTTCGCGTACGAGAACGAGTCCTCGAGCAGCTTCATGACGGGGATGATGCCGCTCGACTGGTTCTCGATCTGCTTGATGGGCGCACCCGACTCGCGGATGTTGCTGAGCAGCAGGGCCACGCCGCCGCCGCGCTTCGACAGCTGCAGCGACGAGTTGATACCGCGGGAGATCGACTCCATGTTGTCTTCGATGCGGAGCAGGAAGCACGAGACGAGCTCGCCGCGCTGCGCCTTGCCCGTGTTGAGGAACGTCGGCGTGGCCGGCTGGAAGCGGCCGCCGATGATCTCCTCGACCAGGTCGATCGCGAGCTGCTCGTCGCCCTGCGCGAGGCCGAGCGCGGTCATCACCACGCGGTCCTCGAAGCGCTCGAGGTACCGCTTGCCGTCGAACGTCTTCAGCGTGTAGCTCGTGTAGTACTTGAACGCGCCGAGGAACGTCTCGAAGCGGAACTTCTTCGAGTACGCCAGGTCGTTGAGCTTCTGGATGAACTCGAACGAGTACTGCTCGAGCACCTCGGGCTCGTAGTACTCCTTCTCGACGAGGTAGTCGAGCCGCTCCTTCAGCGAGTGGAAGAAGACCGTGTTCTGGTTGACGTGCTGGAGGAAGTACTCGCGCGCGGCTTCCTTGTCCTTCTCGAACTGGATCTCGCCGTTCGGCCCGTACAGGTTCAGCATCGCGTTGAGGGCGTGGTAGTCCATGCCCGCGTTGCTGGTGCGCGGCGCGTCGATGAGCGCTACGCCACTGTCGTTGCCGGATGCTGCTGCGTTGACCAAAATGCGTCCAATCCCTCGTCGACGGCGCGAACGTCGTCGGGTGTTCCGAATACCTCGAAGCGATACAGGTGCGGCACGTGGCACTTCGCGGCGACGATGTCGCCGGCGAGGCCGTAGGCCGTACCGAAGTTGGTGTTGCCGGCGGCGATGACGCCGCGGATGAGTGCGCGATTGCGCGGGTCGTTCAGGAACCTGATGACCTGCTTCGGCACGGCGCCCTTGCCGTCGCCGCCGCCGTAGGTCGGCACCACGAGCACGTACGGCTCGTCGGCGACGAGCGGCGCATCGCTCGCGTGGAGCGGGATGCGCGCCGCCGGTCGCCCGAGCTTCTCGATGAAGCGCGCGGTGTTGCCCGACACGCTCGAGAAGTAGATGAGGTTCGTCATTGCTGCTCCAGGTTCCGCATCACGACCCCCCGGTCGCTGCTCCCGGGAGCGTTACGCCAGCCGGCTCGCCAGCTCGTCGATCTTGTCGGGGCGGAAGCCCGACCAGTGGTCTTCGTCGGTGATGACGACGGGGGCCTGCAGGTACCCGAGCTCCTTCACGGCAGCGAGCGCCTGCTCATCCTGCGAGAGGTCGAGCACCTCGTACTCGATGCCCTTGCTGTCGAGGGCCCGGTACGTCGCGTTGCACTGCACGCAGGAAGGCTTGGTGTAGACCGTGACCGTCATCTCGAAAACCCCTCTTCTCTGGCTCCTGAGGAGCCGTTCCCCCGGTGGTGCCTGGTGTACTTCGATACTACATCTAGTGTCTGAGTAAATGCACGACCACAAGATGCTGTAGTTACATTCGTGTAGTTTTCCACCGCGTTCTCCACCGTCCATCCCCAGCCCGAGACGGGCCTGACCGGCGGATTTCCGCGGTTCGGGTCGCAGTTCTCCACAGGCCCGCTCGTCCGAGCGGATTCCGCCTGTGGGGAGATGCCGGGCGTGTCGCGGCGTGTCGCGCCATCCCGACATGTGGGCCTCACGGCCCACCCGACCCCCACATGTGGTGTTGTCCGTTCCTCATGCTTCCACCAGCCACCGACATCGGGCCGCCGGATGCCACGGCGCGTCGTGCCACGAAGCGCCCCGCGCCATCCGCTCGACGCCGCAACCCCTGTCGGACGCCGGCCCGCCCCGGTAGCGTGGCCCGCGGAGCCGAACCGACGCAGTACCCGAACCTGCGAGGAGGACCGCATGTCCCACACCGTGATCTCGCGCGACGGCACGTCGATCGCCTACGACCGGGAGGGCAGCGGCCCGCCCGTGATCCTCGTGGGCGGCGCGTTCCAGTTCCGCGCGTTCGACCCGACGACGAGGCAGCTCGCGAAGCTGCTCGCCGCCCGCGGCTACTCGGTGATCAACTACGACCGGCGCGGCCGCGGCGAGAGCTCGCACGACGCGACCATGACGCTCGCCGACAACATCGCCGACCTGTGGGCCATCGTCAGCGAGCTCGAGCGAGTCGGCGACGCCGACGCCGGGGTCGCGTTGTTCGGCAACTCGTCGGGCGGCGCGATCGCGCTCGCCGGCGCGGCCGCCGGGCTCCCGGTGAACGCGCTCGTCGTCTTCGAGGTGCCGCTCGATCGCGAAGGCGGCAACGAAGGCGAGGAGTTCCTCGCCGGCCTGCGCGATCGCATCGCCGGCGACGACCCCGACGCGGTCGTCGAGTACTTCATGAAGGACATGCCGCCCGAATGGCTCGCGCAGTCCAAGTCGAGCCCGTCCTGGTCGCTCATGGTGCGCATCGGCCCGAGCCTCGAAGCCGACGCCGAGTCCATGGCATGGTCGCAGTCCGCGCCGCACCGCGAGCTGTTCGGCCGCGTCACGGCGCCCGCGCTCGTGCTCGTCGGCGAGGAGACGCTCGACGTGATGGGCCCCGCGGCCGATGCGATCGCCGCCGCGCTCCCGAACGGCGAGCGCCGCGCCATCCCGGCCGCCCAGCACCAGTGGCAGCCCGAGCAGATGGCCGAGACGATCGCGGAGTTCCTCGACCAGCACGTCGAGCGCTGAGACCGCCGCCGCCGGCCCTCGGCCGAGTGTCACCGTTCGGGCCGAACGCGGCCGTTCCCGCAGCAACACTCGCCGCGAACGGAAGCACTCGAACACGAGTGGGAGGGGCGCCGGCCGTCGGGGCCCGCAGCGCCCTGCACGCGTTCCCGACGATCGCATGAGAATCCCCGCCAGAGATCCGCCTGGGGCGGTATGCCGGGGATTCTCATGCATCCGCACCAGCCGGGCGAGCCGGCGCCCGAGCCTGCACGAAGTGCCGGTCGGGGCGAGCCGGCTCAGGAGGTGACGGCGGCGCGGTCGCGCGTCGGCGCGGCCGTGCTCGTGCGCACGACGAGGTCGGGCACGCGCGGTGCGGGCATCCGGTCGTCGTCGTTGAGCACGGCGAGCACGCCCGCCATGGCGTCGCGCCCGAGCGCGTCGAAGTCCTGCCGCAGGGTCGTCAGCGGCGGCGCGAAGAACGCCGCCTCGGGGATGTCGTCGAACCCCACGATGCTCACGTCGCCCGGCACCGACAGGCCGGCCTCGGCGAACGCGTGCATCACGCCGAGCGCCATCTGGTCGTTCGCGACGAACACGGCGGTCATCTCGGGGTCGGTCGCGAGCGTGCGCCCGTGCACGTACCCACTGCCGGGCGACCAGTCGCCGAGCAGCGGTTCGCGCGCCGCGAGGCCGTGCTCGCCGAGGGCGGCGCTCCACCCGCGCACGCGCTCCGCGCCGTCCATCGCGTTGGCGGGCCCGGCGACGTGACGGATGCCGCGGTGCCCGAGCCCGATGAGGTGCTCGACGGCGAGCCGCGCACCCGCGTACTGGTCGAGCCAGACCCGGTGCATCGAGCCGCGGTCCTCCGAGGCCACGGCGACCACCGGCACGCCGAGCTCGATGCCGTCGAGGGCGTCGAGCGCGGCCCGGTTCGCCGCGATGAGCACGATCGCCTCGACGTTCTGCCGCACGAGCAGCTCGGCCGTGGAGCGCATGCTCGCGGCATCCGTCTCGAGCATGCTCGCCGTGATGACGGCGTACCGCGCATCGCGTGCGGCTTCGTTGAAGTGCAGCGCCGTCGACGACGGCCCGTAGTCGGGCGCGCCGGTGACGATGAGCCCCAGCGTGCGGGTGCGCCGCGTCACGAGCGCTCGCGCCGCCGGCGACGGCACGTACCTCAGCTGCTTGATGGCCTGCTCGACCCGCGCCCGGGTCGCCGGGCGCACGTTCGGCAGGTCGTTGAGCACGCGCGACACCGTCTGGTGCGACACGCCGGCGAGCCGGGCCACGTCGAAGATCGTCGCCGCCCGGGTCCTGTCGTCGTGATCGCTCACTCGCTGCCTGGCTCCCTGCCCCGCGCCCCCGGCGCGCTCGTCATGTCGATTATCCCGCCCGGACCTGCCGGAACGGGGAGGGGCAAGGCCCGGCTCGACGCCGGGCCCTGCGCCATCCGCTGCGCGTCAACGCCGTCTGGCGGTGAGCACCTTCTGGAGGATGATGAACACCAGCAGCAGCGCGCCGATGAAGATCTTCGTCCACCACGACGAGAGCGTGCCCTCGAACGTGATGATCGTCTGGATCACGCCGAGCACGAGCACGCCGAGCACCGAGCCGAGCACGAACCCGTACCCACCGGTGAGCAGCGTGCCGCCGATGACGACCGCGGCGATCGCGTCGAGCTCGGTGCCGATGGCCGTGAGCGGGTAGCCCGAGAGCGTGTAGAACGTGAACAGCACGCCCGCCAGGCCCGAGCAGAAGCCCGAGATCACGTACACGAGCACCTTGGTGCGCGCGACCGGCAGGCCCATGAGCAGACCGGATGTCTCGCTGCCGCCGATCGCGTACACCGTGCGGCCGAAGCGCGTGCCGTGCAGCACCCACACGGCGAGCGCGACCACCACCAGCGCGATGATCACGCTCGGCGTGATCGACATGCCGCCGCCGAGCGGGATGCGCGAGACCGCGAGCTGCACGAACGTCGGGTCGGTGATCGAGATCGACGACTGGCTGATCACGTAGCAGAGGCCCCGCGCGAGGAACATCGCCGCCAACGTCGCGATGAACGGCTGCACCTTGAACACGTGGATCATGAGGCCGACGAGCAGGCCGAGCACGCTGGTGAGCACCAGGATCAGCGGGATCACCGCCCCCGGCGACCATCCGGTCTGCAGCAGGCTCGCCGCGATCATGCCCGACAGCGCGACGACCGCGCCGACCGACAGGTCGATGCCGCCCGTCAGGATCACGAACGTCATGCCGACCGCGAGCACGATGAGGTACGCGTTGTCGACGAGCAGGTTGAGGAACACCTGCCCCGAGAAGAATCCGCGGTAGCGGATGCCGCCGACGACGAACACCGCGACGAACAGGATGGCGGTGACCGTCACAGGCCCGTACTTGGGGCTCGTCAGGAGCGCGGCGGCGGAGCGGCCCGCGCGGGCGATCGGGCTGCCGCCGGATGGCGCGGGGCCGGTGCCCCGGCCTCGTCCGGCGGCCCCGCGGCCGGTGCCGCGGGTGGGGCGCGCCACGCGCCGGGAGCCGCCGCGCGAGGGGCGGTCGGGGGCGTCGAGCAGCTTGGTCATGATGCGGCGAGCCCCTTCCCGGCTCGGACGGCGAGGCGTCTGCGGAACCCGCTGAGCGCCTCGGCCGTGGTCGGCGACTGGAGAAGGCAGACGACGGTGACGACGGCCGCCTTGAACACCATGGTCGCGATCGGCGGGATGCCGACCGTGTAGACCGTGGTCACGAGGGTCTGGATGACGAGCGCCCCGACCAGCGTGCCGAGCAGCGTGTACCGGCCGCCGGCGAGCGACGTGCCGCCGATGACGACCGCGAGGATCGCGTCGAGCTCGATGAACAGGCCCGTGTTGTTGGCATCCGCCGCCGCGGTGTTGGCGGTGAGGATGAGGCCCGCGATAGCCGCGCAGAACGCGCTGAACGTGTAGACGGCGAACAGCAGCCCGCGGGCGCGCACGCCGGCCTGGCGGCTCGCTTCGGGGTTGATGCCGACCGACTCGATGAACATGCCGAGCGCGGTGCGGCGGGTGATGAGCGCCGCGGCGCCGAACACGACGGCCGCGATGATGGCCGCGATCGGGAACCCGAGCCAGAAGCCCGAGCCGAGCGCCTTGAACGGCGGGCTGTTCACGGTGATGATCTGGCCCTCGGTGATGAGCATCGCGACGCCGCGGCCCGCGGTCATGAGGATCAGCGTCGCGATGATCGGCTGGATGCCGAGCACGGCGACCAGGAACCCGTTCCACACGCCGAGCACCAGGGAGATGAGCAGCGCCACGGCGACGGCGACCGCGACGGTCGCCGGGCTCGCAGGCTCGGGCGACCCGAGGATGATCGAGCACGCGACCGCGCCCGAGATCGCGGCGACCGCGCCGACCGAGAGGTCGATGCCGCGGGTGGCGATGACCAGGGTCATCCCGACCGCGATGATGAGCGTCGGCGCACCGTTGCGGAGGATGTCGATGAGGCTGCCGAACAGGTGCCCCTCGCGGACGGTGATCGTGAAGAAGCCGGGGAACGCGATCAGGTTGATCGCGAACAGGACGAGCAGCATCACGACCGGCCAGAACAGCCGGCTGGCGACGATGCGGGCGAGCAGGGCGCTCATCGGGTGCCTCCTGCGGCAGGATCGGTGGGTTCGGGGGTGACGGATGTCACGGGGGTGCCGGATGTCGCGGGGATGCCGGCCGCGACGGCCGCGGGCGCTGCCGCACCTGATGTCGCCGTCGGGCCATCGGCCAGCTCATCGAGCGCCTCGTCGTCGGACGCGACCCGGCCGTCGGCGATGAGCGCCAGCAGCGAGTCGACCGTGAGGCCGTCGTTCTCGAGGTCCGCGACGACGTGCCGGTCGCGGAGCACCACGACGCGGTGGCTGAGCCGCAGCACCTCCTCGAGCTCGGCCGAGATGAACAGCACGCTCATGCCGTTCTCGGCGAGGTTGAAGACGAGCTTCTGGATCTCGGCCTTCGCCCCGATGTCGATGCCGCGCGTTGGCTCGTCGAGGATCAGCAGGCGGGGTGCGATCGCGAGCCACCGCGCGAGCAGCACCTTCTGCTGGTTGCCGCCCGAGAGGTTGCGCACGAGCGCGTCGGGGTTGCCGGGTCGGATGTTGAGGGCCTGGATGTAGGACTGCGCGAGCTCGTCCTGCTTCTTCTTCGGGATGGGTCGGAACCAGCCGCGATCGGCCTGCAGCGCGAGCACGATGTTGTCGCGCACCGTGAGGTCGCCGACGATGCCCTCGTCGCGCCGGTTCTCGCTCGAGAACGCGATGCGCTTGGAGATCGCCTGGCGCGGCGTGCGCAGCTTCACGGTCTCGCCGCGGATGGTCAGCTCGCCCGTGTCGGCCCGGTCGATGCCGCCGAGCAGGCGCGCGAACTCCGTCCGGCCGGAGCCGAGCAGGCCCGCCAGGCCCACGACCTCGCCGGCCGCGATCGGGAGGTCGGCGGGATTGATCGCGCCGCGACGCCCGAGCCCCTCGGCCGAGACGAAGGTCGCGGCATCCGATTCGTCGACCACCGCCGTGTGGACGCGCTGCTCGAGCTCGTCGAGCGCGGTGAACTCCTTGCCGATCATCTTCTGCACGAGGTCGATGCGCAGCAGCTCGTCGACGAGGTACTCGCCCACCAGCTTGCCGTTGCGCAGCACCGTGAGGCGGTCGCAGATCTCGTACACCTGGTCGAGGAAATGCGAGACGAACAGGATGGCGACGCCCTGGTCCTTGAGCGAGCGGATGACGCGGAACAGCTCGGCGACCTCGTCGGTGTCGAGCGACGAGGTCGGCTCGTCGAGGATCAGGACCTTCGCGTTCACGTCGATCGCGCGCGCGATAGCCACGAGCTGCTGCACCGCGAGCGAATGGTCGCCGAGGAGCGAGCCCGGGTCGATCTCGAGGCCGAGCCCCGCGAGGATCGCGCGCGAGCGTGGGCGCATCTCGCGCCAGTCGACCGAGCCGAACCGCCGGGGCTCGCGCCCGAGCAGGATGTTCTCGGCGACCGACAGGTTCGGCAGGAGGTTCACCTCCTGGTACACGGTCGCGATGCCCGCGGCCTGGGCCTGGGCCGGGCCGCTGAACGAGACCTGCTCGCCCGCCAGCGTGATCGTGCCGGAGTCGATGCCATAGACGCCCGTGAGCGCCTTGATGAGCGTCGACTTCCCGGCGCCGTTCTCGCCCATGAGCGAGTGCACCTCGCCCGGGAACATGCGGAAGTCGACGCCGTCGAGCGCCTTGACGCCCGGGAAGGTGATCGAGATGTCGCGCATCTCGACGACCGGCGCCGGCGTGGCTGGTGCCTGGGTCACGTGTCTCTCCATCGAGGTGTGGTGGCGGCATCCGCTCGTGCGTTGCCGTGGGTCGAGAGGAGGGGAACGGCGGGTGCGCGCTTGGACGCCGCGCACCCGGCGGGTCCGAGGGGCGGATGCCGCGACATCCGCCCCTCGGGCTCAGTACTGCCGGTCGGGCAGAGCCTCGATGGCCTGCTCCTGGTTGAAGGTCGTCTCCTCGGTGATGATGCGCTTCTCGACCTCGCCACCGTCGTTGAGGGTCGTGATGATCTCGACCAGCTGCTTGCCGAGCAGCGGCGAGCACTCCACGATGAAGTTGATCTTGCCGTCGGCGAGCGCCTGCATGCCGTCCTTGACCGCGTCGACCGTGACGATCTTGATGTCCTCGCCGGGCTTCAGGCCCGCCGCCTCGATCGCCTCGATCGCGCCCAGGCCCATGTCGTCGTTGTGGGCGTAGACGAGGTCGATGTCGGGGTTCGACTTCAGCAGCGCCTCCATGACCTGCTTGCCGCCGGCGCGGGTGAAGTCGCCGGTCTGGCTCGCCACGACCTGCAGATTCGAGTTCTGGCGGATGACGTCGGCGAAGCCCTCGGCACGGTCGATCGCCGGTGCGGCGCCCGTCGTGCCCTCGAGCTGCACGATGTCGACCGGCTCGGTCGCGTCCTTGTACTCGTCGAGCACCCAGAGGCCGGCCTTCTTGCCCTCCTCGATGAAGTCGGAGCCGAGGAAGCTCACGTAGAGCGACTCGTCCTGCGAGTCGACGGCGCGGTCGGTGAGCACCACGGGGATGCCGGCGGCCTTGGCCTCGTTGAGCACCGCGTCCCATCCGGTCTCGACGACCGGCGAGAAGGCGATGTAGTCGACGTCCTGCTGGATGTACGAGCGGATCGCCTTGATCTGGTTCTCCTGCTTCTGCTGGGCGTCGGAGAACTTGAGCTCGATGCCGGCCTCCTCGAAGGCGGCCTGGATGTCCTTCGTGTTGGCCGTGCGCCAACCCGACTCGGCGCCGACCTGGGCGAACCCGACGACGAGTTCGTCGAGCGGCTTGGGGCCTTCCGCGGCAGCGTCGCCGCCGCCGCTTGCACAACCGGCCAGGGCTACGAGCATCGCGCCGGCGGCGGCGATGCCGATGAGCTTCTTCATCAGCTGGAACCTCCTTGTTCACGTGCCGGCGGCGGGCTGCTGCGGAGTCTCGGTGCGCCGGGCGGCCAGTCCGTTCGGGCCGCATCGTGATGTTAGCGCTCACAAGTGAGCGCTCACAAGAGTGAATTTCGCAAGAGATCGATCGCGCACCCGCGCGGCCCGGGAATCCGCCGCCGCCGCCCGTTCGACGGCCGATCAAGAGCGCAGGCGGATGCCGGTCCGCACTCGCCCGCCCAGGAATGTGAGCGCTCATGTTCGCCGACGCCGCCACTGGCGCTCGACCCACCCCCGAGCCGCGAGATGCCGGTTCCGCCGGGATCGCGGCGTGGGCTCCCGGCGGAAGCGGCAACTCGATCCAGGGCGGAGCGCGTCGGACGGTTCATCCGTGCGTCATGGGGATGCGGCAGGATGCTCGACATGACCGAGCCGTTCCACCTCGTCGTCGGTGCCGGACCCGTTGGCACCGCGCTCGCGCTGCGGCTGGCGCACGGCGGCACGCGCGTGCGCGTCGTCACGCGTTCGGGCGGCGGCCCGAGCCATCCGCTCGTCGAACGGGTCGCGCTCGACGCGAGCGACCCCGCGCGCCTGGCCGACGCCGCCGGCGGGGCCGTCGTCGTCTACAACTGCGCGAACCCCGGCGCGTACCCGCGGTGGGAACGCGTCTGGCCGCCGCTCGCCGCGTCGATCCTCCGGGCCGCCGAGGCATCGGGCGCCGTGCTCGTGACGATGAGCAACCTGTACGGCTACGGACCGGTCGACGGCCCGATGCGGCGCGACACCCCTCTTCGGCCGACCGATCACAAGGGAGCGCTGCGCGCTCGCATGTGGGAGGATGCGCTCGCCGCGCACGAGGCCGGACGCGTTCGCGCGACCGAGGCGCGCGCATCGGACTACCTCGGTCCGACCGTGCCGACCTCGAACGGCCTGCTTCCGATGTACGCCGCGAAGACGCTCGCGGGGCGCCGGGCGACGGTGTTCGGCGACGCCGACGCGCCCCACAGCTGGACCGCGGTCGACGACGTCGCCGCGACCCTCGAGGCGCTCGGGCGCGATCAGCGCGCCTGGGGCTCGGCGTGGCTCGTCCCGTCGAACCCGCCCGTGAGCGTGCGCGACGTGCTGCGCGCCCTCGGCGAGCGCGCCGGCACGGGCCGACCCCGGCTGCGACGGATGCCGCGCTGGGTGCTCGCCGCCGGAGGCACCGTCGTGCCGATCATGCGTGAGGTCACCGGCGTGCTGTACCAGTTCGAGCGGCCGTTCGTGGTCGACGCGACCGAGACGACGGACGCGTTCGGCGTGACGCCGACCGACTGGGGTGCGCTGCTCGACGCGACCGCGCCGGCGTGGCACGAGCGCGCGACACGGCCCGCAGCCGCGGAGCGGTCATGACTTCGCGGACTTCGCGGCGGCCTTCGCGGCCTGCTTGGTCGCGCGCACCTTGGCGAGCGACTCGGGGTCGGTGATGTCGGCGACGGAGGCGAAGCATCCGTCGTCGCCGTAGTGACCGGCGGCCTCGCGCCATCCGGCCGCCTGTAGGCCCATCTGCTTGCCGAGCAGGGCGAGGAAGATCTTCGCCTTCTGGTCGCCGAAGCCCGGCAGGGCCTTGAGGCGACGCAGCACCTCGGGGCCGTCGGGATCGCCCTGCGTCCAGATCGCGGCGGCGTCGCTGTTCCAGTCGTCGCGCACCGCATTGGCGAGCGCCTGGACACGCCCGGCCATCGACCCCGGGTAGCGGTGCACCGCCGGCGTTTCCTTGAAGACGTCGACGAGATGGTCGGGGTCGACCGCGGCGATGGTCTCGGGCTTGATCGAGCCGATGCGGTCGCGGATCTTCAGCGGCCCCGCGAACGCGGTCTCCATCGCGACCTGCTGGTCGAGCAGCATGCCGACGAGCAGGGCGAAGGCATCCTCGCTCAGGAGCTGGTCGGCGGCAGCATCCCCCGTGATGTTGAGCGTGGTCATGCGGTCCATCCTTCCACCGACGCGGATGTCGCGTCGGGCGTAGCGTGTCGCTGTGCGCGCAACGGGCATTCCGGACAGGAACTGACCGCAAGCCGCGCGACGCTGGTCGCAGAAGTCACCGATGCCGGGCACGACGCCCGGCCCGAACCGGAGGACCCACCATGGACTGGAAGATCGAGCTCATCCACGTGCCCGTCAGCGACGTCGACCGCGCGAAGGCGTTCTACGTCGACAAGCTCGGCTTCAACGCCGACCACGACCAGCGCGTGAGCGACGACCTGCGGTTCGTGCAGCTCACCCCGCCCGGGTCGGCCTGCTCGATCGCGATCGGCGAGGGCCTGGGCGCCACGCTCGAGCCGGGGTCGCTCGATGTCATCCAGGTCGTGATCCCCGACGCCGACGCCGCGCTCGCCGAGCTCCGCGCGAAGGGCGTCGAGTGCGACGGCGTCGACGAGCAGGCGTGGGGTCGATTCATCACGCTCCGCGATCCCGACGGCAACCGCTGGACGCTGCAGCAGCTGCCCGACTACTCGGCCGCCTGAGACGCGGGCGGCACTCGGACCGAATGCATGAGGATCCGGGAGATGCGGCCCTCCACCGGCCCATCCCCCGGATCCTCATGCATTCGGGCCGACCCCCGCGCACTCAGGCCGACCACGGCGCGGTGCTCGCGCGCACGACGAGCTCGGGCACGCGCGCCGTGCGGTCGGGCGCCGACGGCTCGTCGCGGAGCACGTCGAGCACGGTCGCCATGATGTCTCGGCCGAGCGTGTCGAAGTCCTGCCGCATGGTCGTGAGCGCGGGCGTGAAGAACGCCGCCTCGGGGATGTCGTCGAAGCCGACGACACTGAGATCGGATGGCACGTCGACGCCCGCCTCATGGCACGCCGCCAGCAGCCCGAGCGACATCTGGTCGTTGCCGACGAACACGGCGGTGGCCCATCCGTCGGCCAGCAGCAGCCGACCGGCGGCGTGACCGGATGCCGCGAGCCAGTCACCCTCGATGGGCGACCGCTGCTCGAGCCCGTGGGCGTCGAGCGCGGCCGCGGATCCGCGGCGGCGCTCGGCGGCATCCATCGAATCCGCCGGACCCGCGACGTGCGCGATGCGCCGGTGCCCCAGCCCGATGAGATGCTCGGTCGCGAGCCGGGCGCCTGCCGCCTGGTCGAACGAGACCCGGTGCGTGCCCGGCGAGTCCTCGGAGGCGACGGCGACGACGGGCACGCCCGCGTCGATGCCGCGGAGCACGTCGACGCCCTCGCGCTCGCCCGAGATGAGCACGATGGCCTCCACGCGCTGCAGCACGAGCCGGTGCACGGCCTGGGTGAGCGCGTCGGCGTCGAGGGCGCGCATGCTCGCCTGGCTCACGGCGTACCCGGCCTCGCGAGCCGCCTCGTTGAAGCCGAGGGCCGCGCTCGACGGCCCGTAGTCGGGCCGGCCGGCCTGGATCAGCCCGATCGAGCCCGACTTGCGCCGCGCCATGGCCCGCGCGGTGGGCGACGGCGCGTAGTTCAGGTCGGCCATCGCCCGCTGCACGCGCACGCGCGTCGCGGCGGCGACCCCGGGCAGGTCGTTGAGCACGCGCGAGACCGTCTGGTGCGACACCCCGGCGTGCTTGGCCACGTCGAACATGGTCGGCACGGAGGTGGGATCAGGCGCCGGGGCCGCGCCATCCGCCGCAGTGTCGCCCCCGCCCGCCGGAGCGGACGCGACGGGCGCGGGGGCCGGATCCACCTCCCGCCCCGCCGCGTTCGCTCCGCTCATGCGCGCCTCGCTCAGAGACCCTGCGCCAGTCGGTAGTAGGCCTGGTTCCAGCGCACCTCGCGCTGGAAACCGGGCAGGGTGGTGTCCTCGTCGATGACGAGCAGCTCGGCCTTGGCCATGTCGGCGAAGTCGCGGAACACCTCGACGCCCACCGCGGTCGACATGACCGTGTGGTGCGCGGCGCCGGCGGTCAGCCACGCGGCGGCCGAGGTCTGGAAGTCGGGAGCGGGCTTCCAGACCGCGCGGCCCACGGGCAGCTTGGGCAGCGGATGCCGCAGCTCGACGTTCTCGACGACGTTCGCCGTGAGGCGGAACCGGTCGCGCATGTCGCTCAGCGCGACCACCACCGCGGGGCCCGGGTCGGCGGTGAAGACGAGGCGGACCGGGTCCTCCTTGCCGCCGATGCCGAGCGGGTGGATCTCCAGCGTCGGCTTCGACGTCGTGAGCGACGGCGAGACCTCGAGCATGTGCGCGCCGAGGATGAGCTCGTCGCCGGGGGTGAGGTCGTAGGTGTAGTCCTCCATGAGCGAGGCGCCGCCGGGCAGGCCCGCGCCCATCACGTTCGCGACGCGCACGAGGATGGCGGTCTTCCAGTCGCCCTCGGCGCCGAAGCCGTAGCCCTCGGCCATGAGGCGCTGCACCGCGAGGCCCGGCAGCTGCTTCAGTGCGCCCAGGTCCTCGAACGACGTGGTGAACGCGCCGAAGCCGCCCTCTTCGAGGAACGAGCGCAGGCCCAGCTCGATCGCCGCGCCGTCGCGCAGCGACTGGTGGCGCTCGCCGCCCTTACGCAGCTCGGGCACGACCTCGTAGAGCTCCTCGTACTCGGCGACGAGCGCATCGACGTCGGCGTCGGATGCCGCGGCCACCGCCTCGGCGAGCTCGTTGACGCCCCAGGTGTTGACCTGCACGCCGAAGCGCAGCTCGGCCTCGGTCTTGTCGCCCTCGGTGACCGCGACGAAGCGCATGTTGTCACCGAAGCGCGCGAGCTTCAGCGTGCGCGAGGCCGCGAGGCCGGCCGCCGCGCGCTGCCACGTGCCGAGCTCGGCCTGCACGCGCGGGTCGCTCGCATGCCCGACGATCGTCTTGCGCGGCACGCCGAGGCGCGTCTGGATGTACCCGAACTCGCGGTCGCCGTGCGCGGCCTGGTTGAGGTTCATGAAGTCGAAGTCGATCTCTCCCCACGGCAGCTCGACGTTCGCCTGCGTGTGCAGGTGCGCGAGCGGCTTCTGCAGCGCGTCGAGGCCGGCGATCCACATCTTCGCGGGGCTGAAGGTGTGCATCCACGCGACGAGCCCGATGACGTTGTCGGCTGCGTTGGCCTCGAGCGCGGTGCGGCGGATGGCGTCGGAGTCGGTGAGCACCGGCTTCCAGACGATCTTCACGGGCACCGCGGACGCCGCGTCGAGCGTCTCGGCGACCTGGCGCGACTGCTCGGCGACCTGCTTGAGGGTCTCGGGGCCGTACAGGTGCTGGCTGCCGGTGAGGAACCAGACCTCGTAGCCGTCGAGCGAGGTGGTGAGCGGAGTGCGGGTCATGTGCGTGTCCTTCTGGTGGAGTTCGAGTTCGAGTTCTGTTCGAGTTCTGTTCGAGTCGAGGTCGACTCAGAGCGCCTCGACGGCGGCCGCCTCCGCGGCCAGGCCGGCGCGGTACCGGTCGAGGTAGGCGGAGAATCCGGCGACGTCGGTCGGGTCGGGGTCGACGGTGTCGAAGCGGGCGGACGCGAAGACGCGCTGGTCGAGGTAGCCGCCGAGGTCGAGCTCGGCGGAGGAGCCGAGGTACGACGCGAGCACCGCCATCCCCCAGGCGCCGCCCTCAGACGCCGTCTCGCCGACCGCAACCGGTGCGTCGAGGGCGCCGGCGAGGAGCCGCTGCGCCACGCCGGCGGTGCGGAAGATGCCGCCGTGCGCGTACATGCGGTCGATCTCGACGCCCTCGCCCGCGAGCACGCGCATGCCGAGCGCGAGCGTGCCGTACACGCCGTAAAGCTGGGCGCGCATGAGGTTCGCAAGGGTGAGGCGGCTGTCGGGCGTTCGGACGATCATCGGCCGGCCCTCGGCGAGCCCGGCGATCGGCTCGCCCGAGAGGTGGTTGTAGGCGAGCAGTCCCCCGGCGTCGGCCTCGCCCTCGAGCGCCTCGCGGAACAGCACCTCGAACACCGCGTCGGAGTCGACGGCGGCACCGGCGGCCGTGGCGAACCGGGCGAACACCCCGGCCCACGCGGCGAGCTCGCTCGCGCCGTTGTTGCAGTGCACCATCGCGACGGGGTCGCCGGCCGGCGTCGTGACGAGGTCGAGCTCGTGATGCGCGTGCGCGAGCGGGCGCTCGAGCACGACCATCGCGAAGATGCTCGTGCCCGCGCTGACGTTGCCGGTGCGCGGCGCGACCGCGTTCGTCGCGACCATGCCGGTGCCCGCGTCGCCCTCAGGGGGGCACAGCGGGACGCCCGGCTGCACCGCGCCGGAGGGGTCGAGGTAGGCGGCGCCCTCGGCGCTGAGCCGTCCGGCCTCCTTGCCGGCGGGCAGCACCTCGGGCAGCAGCTCGGCGACCTTCAGGCCGGGCGCCCGGTCGGCCACGAGCCCGTCGTAGATGCCGAGCAGGCGCGTGTCGTAGTCGTGCGTGGCCGCGTCGATCGGGAACATGCCCGACGCGTCGCCCACGCCGAGCACGCTGCGCCCGGTGAGCCGCCAGTGCACGTACCCGGCCAGGGTCGTGACGAAGCGGATATCGGGCACGTGCGGTTCCACGTCGAGCACGGCCTGGTGCAGGTGCGCGATTGACCACCGAAGCGGGATGTTGAGCCCGAACCGCTCGCTGAGCTCCGCGGCCGCCGGGCCCGTGGACGTGTTGCGCCACGTGCGGAACGGCACGAGCAGGTCGCCGTCGGCGCCGAAGGCGAGGTAGCCGTGCATCATCGCCGAGACGCCGATCGCGCCGAACGTCGTGGGCTGCACGTCGAAGCGCCGCCGCACGTCCGCGACGAGGTCGGCGTACGCGGCCTGCAGCCCCGCCTCGACCGCCTCGAGCGAGTACGTCCAGCGCCGGTCGACGAACTCGTTCTCCCACTCGTGGCTGCCGACCGCGAGCACGACGGTCGGGTCCTCGGCGACGAGGCACGCCTTGATGCGGGTCGAGCCGAACTCGATGCCGAGCGACGTGCGCCCCTCGAGGATCGCGGCGCGCGCGGCATCCTGCCTGTTCACGTTCTCGCTCATCGTCGTGCGTCTCCACTCTGGCGGGCTGCGGGTGATCGACGGGCGTCCCCGGTCTGCCCGTAGACGTTCTGGTAGCGGTCGAAGAGGCGGTCGATCGCCTCCTGCGGGATCTCGATGAGCTCACCGGCCTCGCGGGCGAAGTGCACGGTGCGCGCGACGTCCTCGACCATGACGGCGGCCTTGACCGCGTCCTTCGCGTTCGCGCCGATCGTGAACGGTCCGTGGTTCTGCATGAGCACGGCGCGCGAGCGGTGTCCGGTCAGCGTCTCGACGATGCCGCGGCCGATGGAGTCGTCGCCGATGATCGCGAACGGCCCGATCGGGATCGGCCCGCCGAACTCGTCGGCCATCGCCGTGATGACGCAGGGGATCTCCTCGCCGCGCGCGGCCCACGCGACGGCGAACGCCGAGTGCGTGTGCACGACCCCGCCGACCTCGGGCATGTGCCGGTACACGTAGGCGTGCGCCGCGGTGTCGGAGGACGGGCTCCGTTCTGAGCCGGGTATGCCCGGGACCACGTTGCCGTCGAGGTCGCAGAGGATCATGTTCTCGGGTGCGAGGTCGTCGTAGCCCACGCCCGACGGCTTGATCACGAAGAGGTCGGCGCCGGGCACGCGGCCCGAGACGTTGCCGCCCGTCCAGACGACCAGCCCGTAGCGGGTGAGCTCGCCGTGCAGCCGCGCGACTTCCTCACGCACGGCGGCGATCGCCGCTTCGATCTGGGGTGCGAACGCCATGCGGCGACTCCTTCGTCTGGTTTCGTTAGCGCTAACGAAGGTCGATGTTAGCGCTAACGACGCTGCGCCTCAACCCGCCGATTCCGCGAGGGGTCTCAACTCGCCGTCAGCCCCGAGGGGCGCACGGCGTGTCGCGACCCCTCGAGAAGCGCTCGAAACCGAACGAGGGGCGGATGGCACGCGCCATCCGCCCCTCGTCGTCTGGAGGTCGTCGCGACTAGCTCCCGCCCGACCGACGCTTGTTGTACACGTCGAACGCGACCGCGAGCAGCAGCACCAGGCCCTTCACGGCCTGCTGCCACTCGATGCCGATGCCGAGGATCGACATGCCGTTGTTCAGGACACCGATGATCAGACCACCGATGATCGCGCCGCCGATCGTGCCGACGCCGCCCTGCACGGCTGCGCCGCCGATGAAGGCGGCCGAGATCGCCTCGAGCTCGAAGCCGTCACCGGCCTTCGGGCCGGCCAGGTTCAGCCGGGCCGTGAAGATCAGTCCGGCCAGGGCCGCGAGGAAGCCCATGTTCACGAACAGCCAGAAGTCCACGCGGCGCGTCTTGATGCCCGAGAGCTCGGCCGCGTGGCGGTTGCCGCCGATCGCGTAGATGTGGCGGCCGAACACCGTGCGGTTCATGACGACGCTGTACACGAGCACCAGCACGCCGAGGATGATCAGCGTGATCGGGATGCCCTTGTACGACGCCAGCGCGTACGCGAAGAACCCGATGGCCGCCGAGATCAGCACGAGCTTCGTCACGAACCAGGGCAGCGGCTCGACGTCCTGGCCGTACTTCTGGCGACCGCGGCGCGTGCGCACCTGCTGCACGACGAGAATGACGATCGCGAGCGCGCCGACGCCGAGCGTCAGCGGGTCGAGCTCGAACTCGCCGAACACGTTCGAGAGGAAGCCGTTCCCGAGCGCGCGGTACTCGGTGGGGAACGAGCCGATGTTCGCGTTGCCGAGCACGACGAGCGCGAGGCCGCGGAAGATGAGCATGCCCGCCAGCGTCACGATGAACGCCGGAATGCCGACGTAGGCGATCCACCACCCCTGCCAGACACCGACGAGGGCGCCGATGCCGAGCGAGAGGACTACCGCCAGCCACCACGGCAGGCCCCATTGCACCGCGAACACGCCGGAGCACGCGCCGACGAACGCGGCGACCGAACCGACCGACAGGTCGATGTGACCGGCGATGATGACCATCACCATGCCGATCGCGAGGACGAGGATGTACCCGTTCTGCACGACCAGGTTCGAGATGTTCTGCGGGCGCAGCAGGATGCCGTCGGTGAGGATCGCGAACAGGATCACGACGGCGAGCAGCGCGATGAAGATGCCGTTGCGACCGAGGTCGCTGAGCACGTGCGTCAGCCGGTCGGTGAACTTGTTCTGGACGGGATTGACGTTGCTGCCCGCCGCATGGGTTTCCTCGATGGTGGGGGGATTCGGATTCGACATGATGTCTCCTGATGTGATCCGTCAGCCGCGGGCTAGCGGGGCTTTTCCATGGTCATGAGCTTGAGCATCGACTCGGGCGTGGCCTCCTCGACGGGCAGCTCGCCCGTGATCCGGCCCTCGGAGAGGGCGTAGACGCGGTCGCAGATGCCGAGCAGCTCGGGCAGCTCGGAGGAGATGACGATGATCCCCTTCCCCTGGGCTGCGAGCTTGTTGATGATCGTGTAGATCTCGTACTTCGCGCCGACGTCGATGCCGCGCGTGGGCTCGTCGAGGATCAGCACGTCGGGGTCGGAGTAGATCCACTTCGACAGCACGACCTTCTGCTGGTTGCCGCCCGAGAGCTTGCCCGTCTTCACGAGCACGTTCGGCGCCTTGATGTTCATCGACTTGCGGTACTCGTTCGCGACCGCGTACTCCTCGTTGTCGTGCACGAGGCCGTACTTCTCGAGCTTGCGCAGCGACGCCATCGAGATGTTGCGCTTGATGTCCTCGATGAGGTTGAGCCCGAAGGTCTTGCGGTCCTCGGTCGCGTACGCGATGCCGTTCTCGATGGCCTCGGCGACGGTGCGGGTCTTGATCTCCTTGCCGCGGAGGAACACCTTGCCGGAGATCCTCGACCCGTAGGACTGGCCGAACAGGCTCATCGCGAACTCGGTGCGGCCGGCGCCCATGAGCCCCGCGATGCCGACGATCTCGCCCGCCCGCACGTGGAGGTTGACGTTGTCGACGATCACGCGCGACGTGTCCTGCGGGTGGTGCGCGGTCCAGTCCTCGACGCGGAGCAGCTCCTCGCCGATGTTCGGCGTGTGGTCGGGGTACCGGTGCTCGAGGTCGCGACCCACCATGTCCTTGATGATGCGGTCCTCGGTGACATCCTGCTTCGCGATCGTCTCGATCGTCTTGCCGTCGCGGATGACCGTGACGGTGTCGGCGACCTTCTTGATCTCGTTCAGCTTGTGGCTGATGATGATCGACGTGATGCCCTGCCCCTTCAGGTGCAGGATCAGGTCGAGCAGGTGGTCGGAGTCCTCGTCGTTCAGTGCGGCGGTCGGCTCGTCGAGGATGAGGAGCTTGACCTCCTTCGACAGCGCCTTCGCGATCTCGACGAGCTGCTGCTTGCCGACGCCGATCTCACGGATCTTCGTGGTCGGGTTCTCCCTCAGGCCGACCCGGGCGAGCAGCTTCGCGGCCTCGAAGTTCGTCTTGTTCCAGTCGATGAGACCGCCGGCGCCCTTCTGCTCGTTGTTGAGGAAGATGTTCTCCGCGATCGACAGGTACGGGCTGAGCGCGAGCTCCTGGTGGATGATCACGATGCCCTTGGCCTCGGAGTCGGTGAGGTCGCGGAAGGCGACCGTCTCACCCTCGAAGACGATCTCGCCGTCGTAGGTGCCGTGCGGGTACACGCCCGACAGCACCTTCATGAGCGTCGACTTGCCGGCGCCGTTCTCGCCGCAGATCGCGTGCACCTCGCCGCGCTCCACCTCGAAGTTGACGTTCGAGAGGGCCTTGACGCCGGGGAACGTCTTGGTGATGCCGCGCATCTCGAGAATGTGGTTGGTCATCCTTGCTCCTGCTCCATTGCCGGTGCGCCGTCCGGTGCGACCGATGCCGCGGCCGGGACCTGAGGCGAGGGTACTCCCGCCGCAGGTCCCGACACGCGGGGTTGCGTCATCCGTTTCGGCTCAGCGGCGAATCAGCCGTTGATTTCCTCTTCGGTCCAGTAGCCGCTGTCGACAAGCACCTCGGTGATGTTGTCCTTGACGACGATCACCGGGTCGAGGAGGTACGACGGCACGACCTTCACGCCGTTGTCGTAGTCCTCGGTGTTGTTGACCTCGGGCTCCTCGCCCTCGAGCAGCGCGGTCGCCATGTCGACGGCCACGACGGCGAGCTCACGCGTGTCCTTGAAGATGGTCGCGTACTGCTCACCGGAGTTGATCGCCTTGACCGAGTCGAGCTCGGCGTCCTGGCCCGAGATGATCGGCCACTCCTCGCCGACCGAGTAGCCGGCGTCGGTGAGGGCCGAGATGATGCCTCGCGAGATGCCGTCGTACGGGGAGAGCACGGCGTCGACCTGCGAGCCGTCGGAGTAGTCGGCCGTGAGGATGTCCTCCATGCGGCTCTGCGCCGTCTCGCCGTCCCAGCGGAGCGTCGCGACCTGCTCGATGTCGGTCTGGCCCGACTTCACCACGAGGGTGCCGTCATCGATGAGCGGCTGGAGCTCGTTCATCGCGCCGTCGAAGAAGAAGAAGGCGTTGTTGTCGTCGAGCGAGCCGGCGAACAGCTCGATGTTGAACGGGCCGGTGGGCGCGCCGTCGATGGGCGTGCCGTCGAGCTCGGTGAGGCCGAGGCCGTTCAGCACCGACCAGGCCTGCTGCTGGCCGACGACGAAGTTGTCGAACGAGGCGTAGTAGTCGACGTTCTCGGAGTCGCGGATGAGGCGGTCGTACGCGATGACCGGGATGTCGGCGTCGGCGGCGGTCTGGAGGACCTCCGACAGCGTGGTGCCGTCGATCGCGGCGATGATCAGGGCCTCCGCGCCCTTGGTGATCATGTTCTCGACCTGCGAGACCTGCGTGGGGATGTCGTCCTCGGCGTACTGGAGGTCGACGCTGAAGCCCTGCTCCTCGAGCTGCTCCTTGACGGAGTCGCCGTCCTGGATCCAGCGCTCGGAGCTCTTGGTGGGCATCGCGACGCCGATGAGGCCGCCGTCGCCGCCTCCTTCGCCGCCGCCCCCGCCGCCCGAGCACGCGGCGAGCGCGAGCATCGAACCGGCCGCCAGCGTGGCGAGGAGCACCTTCTTCGTGCTGTTCACGGTGTGTCCTTTCACTGTGTGGTCATGGACGTCGTCGTCTTGGTGACGTTGCGAAAAGCCGGCCTCGTCCATGACGACCGACCTCCCTGCGGCATCCGTCCCGAACCGCGGGTGCCGCAAGCTCTTCAGTTGTGGGCGGTACGTCGGGCGTCGGTCGCCTGTCCGTACACGTTCTGGTACCGGTCGTATAACCGGTCGATGTCCTCCTGGGGGATCGGGATCACCTCGCCCTGCTCGCGTGCGAGGTGCACGGTGCGGGCCACGTCCTCGACCATCACGGCCGCCTTGACCGCGTCCTTCGCGTTCGCGCCGATCGTGAACGGTCCGTGGTTCTGCATGAGCACGGCGCGCGAACGGTGCCCGGTCAGCGTCTCGACGACACCGCGGCCGATCGAGTCGTCGCCGATGATCGCGAACGGCCCGACCGGGATCGGCCCGCCGAACTCGTCGGCCATCGCCGTGATCGCGCAGGGGATCTGCTCGCCACGCGCGGCCCAGGCGGTCGCGTACGTCGAGTGGGTGTGCACGACACCGCCGACCTCGGGCATGTGGCGGTACACGTAGGCGTGCGCGGCGGTGTCGCTCGACGGGCTCCGTTCTGAGCCGGGGGTGCCGGGGATCACGTTGCCGTCGAGGTCGCAGAGGATCATGTTCTCGGGCGCGAGGTCGTCGTAGCCCACGCCCGACGGCTTGATCACGAACAGGTCGGCGCCGGGCACGCGGCCCGAGACGTTGCCGCCCGTCCAGACGACCAGCCCGTACCGGGTCAGCTCGGCGTGCAGGCGAGCCACGTCGGCGCGTACCCGCGCGATCGCGACCTCGATCTGCGGGCCGAAGCTGGTCACGCGGGACTCCCTCGTCGTCGGTGCGGGCCGTCATCGGACGGCGGGGTGGATCTCGTGTCCGTGTGACGGTCGATGTGACCGTTCACATGGCGAGTCACATGTTAGCCACACCCGAACCGCGGCTGTCAACTCGTCGAAGGTCACGGAACGGTAACGCGCTGCCGTCGCCCGGTGGGAACCGGGAGAGCCTCAGAACGCCGGCGGCCCGACGGAGCCTCGCACGACGAGCTCGGGCACGATCGTTCCGCGGTACTCGGGCGCCGACGCGTCGAGGTCGCCGAGCAGGAGCGCCACGCACCGCCGGCCGAGCTCGGCGAAGTCCTGCCGGACGGTGGTCAGCGGCGGCCAGAAGTGCGCCGCCTCGGGGATGTCGTCGAAGCCGATGACCGAGACATCGCGCGGGATCTCGAGCCCGGCGTCGCGCACCGCGTGCATGACCCCGAGCGCCATCTGGTCGTTGGAGGCGAAGATCGCGGTGAAGTCCCGCACCGTCAGGAGCTCCCGCCCGGCGTGATACCCGAAGTCGGCCGTCCAGTCGCCGAGGATCGGCGCGGTCGTGGGCACCTCCTGGGCGCCCATCTCGTCGAGGAACCCGCGCATCCGCGCCTCCGCCTCGATCCAGTCGCGCGGCCCCGTCAGGTGGTAGATCTGCCGATGGCCCTGCTCGATGAGGTGCCTCGTCGCCATCCGCGCGCCCGCGATCTGGTCGACCGACAGTGCGTGAGCGGGGTCGCGACCCGTGGACTGCAGCGACACGTACGGGACGTCGATCGACAGCTGGGCGAGCGTGTCGAACACGCGCACCTGCGGCGCGATCACGACGAGGCCCTCGATGCCCTGCGCGGCGAGGTGCGCGAGCCCGTCGGAGATCGAGCCGGCGTCGGACGACTCGATGTTCGCGGTGCTGACCCAGTACCCCGACTCGCGAGCGGCCGCCTCGATCGCGGCGATGCTCGACGCGGGCCCGTAGTGGGTGCTCGACGCCGAGAGGATGCCGATGGTGCGCGACCGGCTGGTCACGAGCGCCCGCGCGGCGCGGTTGGGCTTGTACTGGAGCTCGGCCATCACGTCGAGCACGCGCTGCTTGGTCTCCGGGCGGATGCTCGGGTGCTGGTTGAGCACGCGCGACACGGTCTGGTGCGACACCCCGGCCAGGCGCGCGACGTCGCGGATGCTGGGCGCGCGTCCTCGCGCGGATTCCTGCGTCGGCTCTGGCACGGTGACCTCGATCGATCTCGGCATGTTCACGGTCACACATGCCGCCGCGACCATTATGCACGCCGCAGGCCCGAATGTGACCGTCACATTGTGACGGTCACATGGACCGAGCGGGAGGCCGGACCCGCGATGCGAGCACGACGCCGACGAGCGCGATCACCACGCCCACGAGGAACTCGGCCGTGAACGCACCCGGCCCGAGCACGCTCGCGACCAGCGCAGTGACCGCGAGCGCCACGGCGGCGCCGAGCGACTCCCCGATCGTCAGGGCGGCGCTGTTGAACCCCTGCGCCTCCTGCGGCGACTGCTCGAGCACCGACACCGAGAACCGCGGGTACATGAAGCCCATCGCCGCTCCGCAGAGCGTCCACGCGACGAACGCGACCGCGGGGGCGAGCCCGAAGGCCGCGACGGCGAGCACCACCACGAGCGACGCGGCGAGCACGGCGGCACCGACCCGCACGACGTCGGTGTTCGAGATGCGGTCGCCGAGCCGTCCCTGCACCCACGAGGCGGCCGCCCACGATATGCCCGCGCCCGTGAGCACGGCGCCCGCGAGCGACGGCGGGAAGTCGTAGCGGTCGATCAGCAGGTAGGGCAGGTAGATCTCACTGCTGAAGAACGCGCCGGCGACGATCGCCCGCATCAGCACGGTCGCCGGCATGCCGCGTGCCGCACGGAGCGTGCCCGGCGGGAACAGCGGCCGCACGGCGATCACGGCGACCGCGATGGCGAGGACGGCGAGGATCCACCGCCACGGCTCGGGCAGCTCCTTCGCGAGGCTGACGCCCAGCGCCGCGACCGCGGCGAGCACCGACCATGCCAGCCGCGACGCGCTCCACGGTATGGTCGGGTCGCCCTGCACGCGGTCGAGCACGCGCAGCAGCGGCACGAGCATCATCGCCCCCGCCGGCAGCACCAGGGCGATGACGCCGAGGAACACCCAGCGCCAGTCGAGCCGTTCGGCCACGAACCCGGCGACCGCGGGGCCCACGATCGACGGGATGACCCAGGCCGCCGCGAAGCCCGCGAACACGCGCGAGCGCACCGACTCGGGGTAGACGCGCGCCACGATCACGTAGAGCGGCACGATCACCGCGGCGCCGCCGATGCCGTGCACGAGGCGGCCGAGCACCAGCACGGGCATGTTCGGGGCCAGGCCCGCGATCACGAGTCCGACGATGAACAGCACGCCGGCCGCGAGCAGCGGCGGCAGCGGCCCCGAGCGGTCGCTCCAGTTGCCGGCGACGACCATGCCGACCACGCCCGCGGCGAGCGGAACCGAGAACGCGAGCGCGTAGAGGCTCTCGCCGTCGAGGTCGGCGGCGACGAGCGGCATGACCGTGGTCACGGCCAGCACCTCGAACGCCGCGAGGAAGATCAGGGCGAACATGCCGAGCGACAGCCACCGCCACGGCCGGGAGAGCGGCCCTCCGACCGGGACCTCGACGGCCTCGGATGGTGCGGGGGTGGTGCGGTCGCTCACCCGATCGAGCCTACGACGGCCCAGCGACATCCGCCGCCGTCGATCCGGTCGACGACGCGCGAGAATCGGACAGGACGCGACGGACGCGACGCGACGCCGGGAGGCCTCGGGCGGCGCTACAACTCCTCGTGCGCGTCGGGGTCGGCGCCCCAGAGCCGCCCGCGCGCGAGCCCGGAGATCGCCTCTACCTCGGCGGGATCGAGGTCGATGTCGAACACGTCGAGGTTCTGCCGGCGCCGCTCGGCATCGGCCGACTTCGGGATCGGCACGGCCCCCAGGGCGAGGTGCCACGCGAGCACGACCTGCGCGGGGGATGCGCTGTGCCGCGCCGCGACCTCGGCGATCACGGGCTCGACGAGCAGCTCGCTCCGCTTCGCGAGCGGGCTCCAGCTCTCGGTGCGGATCGCATGCTCGGCGTGGTACGCGCGCAGCTCGGCCTGCGGGAAGTAGGGGTGCAGCTCGACCTGGTTGACCACGGGCATCAGCCCCGTCTCGGCCGCGAGCCGGTCGAGCATCGCCGGGGTGAAGTTCGAGACGCCGATGGAGCGCACGACGCCGCGCTCCTTGAGCTTGATCATCGAGCGCCAGCTGTCGACGTACCGGTCGCGCTTCGGGTTGGGCCAGTGGATGAGGTACAGGTCGACCCAGTCGAGGTCGAGCCGCCGGCGCGACTGCTCGAAGCTCGCGAGCGTCTCCTCGGTGCCGTGGTGGCGGCCTGGCAGCTTCGTGGTGATGAACAGGTCGCTGCGGTCGACGTCGGATCGGCGGATGGCCTCGGCCACGACCTCCTCGTTGCCGTAGTTGTAGGCGGTGTCGATGAGGCGGTAACCGTCGCGGATGGCGGAGACGATGGCTTCCACGCCGCTCTGGTCGTTCAGCCCGTACGTGCCCAGTCCGATCGCGGGGATCGTGTTGCCGTCGGCGAGCGCATACGCGTGGGCGGTCATGGGACCATCCTCACCCGGAATCGCCCGCGCAGGCCAGCAGCGACGCGCGATCCCCAGCGGTTCGGCAGTGAAGCGGATGGCTCGGATGCCGCGCGGCCGCCGCGCGACGGGCGGCTACTCGCCGGAGTACACGACCGGGAGCTCGGCGAACGCTCGCACCGGGAAGGTGCCGAACCCCTCCACCCGCGGCGGCACGGCGGTGAACCGGGCCCCCCGCACGGGCACGCGCTCGAGCGCCGTCAGGTGCTCGACGACGTGCACGCCCGCCGCGAGGAGGATCGAATGCGCGGGACGCTCGCCGCCCGACTCGGTGTCGTCGATGTTGAGCGAGTCGATGCCCACCAGGACGACCCCGGCGTCGACGAGGTGCCGGGCGCCGGCCTCGGTGAGGAAGGGCGCGCCGTCGACGTACCGCGGCGTGCCGAAGTGCCGGCTCCAGCCGGTGTGCAGCAGGACGGCGGTACCGGCGAGGTCGCGATCGAGGAACACCTCGGCGGGGATGCCACGGCTCGCGGCATCGGTGAGGCGGAACACCTCGGCGGGCAGGCCCGCGAGCGTCGCCAGGTCGAGGCTCGCGAGGTCGCCGCCCTCGGCGTAGCGGTGGTACGGGCTGTCGAGGTACGTTCCGGTGTTCCCCGCCATGGTGATGACGTCGATCGCGAACTCGGTTCCCGGCGCATAGTGCTCGCGCGACGCGTGAGGTGCGGGGTGATCGTCGGCGCGGGGATGCCCGGATACGTGACGAGCCCGGCGCGGATCGGATGGCTCAGGTCGACGAGCGCGCCGCGATTCGCGGCCGAGCCCGCGGACGCCGCGGCCTCCGCCGCAGCGGTACCGACGCCGCGCGAGCCCGTGTGCGCCTCCTCGACGATCTCGAGCTCCGCGAGCCGGACCCGACCCACCAGTGCGAGCCCGAGGTGCCGCACCAGGAGTTCGCCGATCTGCGACTCGGTGAGGTCGGCCGAGGGCAGGTCGAGGCGGAAGCCCCGGGCCCGCAGCCCGCCCCCGTTCACGAAGTCGATCTCGGCGTCGAAGACGGCGCGGTACTCGGTCACGTGTGCTCCGGTCGTGTCGGGGTGGCGGGAGATCGGGGATGCAGGCGCCGGATCACCGTCACGAGCAGCGCGGCGAGGGCGAGCACCAGCGGCACGACGAGGTTGGACCACGCGAGCACGAGCAGGCCGGCGGTCAGGATGGTCGCCACGACGGCGAGCCACCAGCCCAGGCTCCACCGCCGGAGCAGCAGCGTGGCGGCGAGCATGCCCGCCGCGTAGATCGCGACCATGTTGCTCGTGTGGATGAGGATGAACCCGGTCAGGTCGAGGTCGTTCAGCAGCATGAGGGCGAAGTACACGGTGATCAGCACGCCGGTGAGCGCGAGCGCCCGCCGGGGCACCTCGCCGTCGGCCGCGCCCTTGGCGAGGAACCGCGGCAGGTCGCCGTCGCGCCCGAGCGCGGCGCCGAGCTTGCCGAACGCCGGCAGGTAGGCGTTGACGACGCCGACCGTGACGATCGCGGCGACGATCGCGACGAGCACCGAGCCGATGCCCGGCGCGGTGCTCTCGACGAGGTCGAGCAGTGGCACCTGGCTCGCGCCGGCCCGCTCGCCGAGCACCGCCACGGTGACGAACTGCAGCGCGAGGTAGCCGACGCCCACGATGACGATCGCGATCGCGGTCGCGAGCGGGATGGTGCGCCGCGGGTCGCGGAACTCGCCCGCGATGTGCGTGCCGACCTCCCAGCCTGCGAAGGCCCAGACGAAGAGGCTCACCGCGACCCCGACGCCGGCCCAGCCGTTCGGCAGGAACGGCGTGAAGTTCGCGGGATCGGCCGCCGGGAAGGTCACCGCGACGACGCCCACGACGACCGTGAGCAGCAGGCCCGTCAGCACGAACTGCACCCAGCCCGCGACGCGCACGCCGAACCAGTTCGCGATGAAGGGCGGCAGGAAGACGGCGAAGCCGATGATGGGCACGGCCGCACGGTCGACGCCGAGGACCGCGACGACGTACTCGCCGCCGAGCACGGCGACGACCGGCGCGCCGACGCAGACGCCGAAGAAGAACCAGTACCCCGTCATGCGCGCGGCCGTCGGCCCCAGGGCGCGGCGCACGTAGCTCGCCACGCCGCCCGCGTCGGGGAAGCGGGAGGCGAGCGCGGCGAACGTGCCCGCGAGCGGGATCGACAGCACCAGCACGGCCGCCACTGCGACGATCGACGCCGGGCCGGCGGCCTCGGCGGCGAACCCGGGCAGCACGAGGATGCCGGTGCCGAGCACGCTCGCGATGTACAGCGCGGTGCCCTGCACGAGCCCGAGGCGGCCGTGGTTCCCGGTGGCGACGTCGACGGATGCGGCGGCATCCAGGGTTCGCGAACTCACCCGTTCATCGTGCCGCACGCCACCGACGTCGCGCGCTGGCAGTCCGGACGCCGTTGCGCGATATCCTGCCAGAGCGGCGCCGGCGCGCTACAGCCGCGCCAGGGCCTGGTCGATGTCGGCGAGCAGGTCGTCGGCATCCTCGATGCCCACCGAGAGCCGCACGATCGACTCGGGCACCTCGGCCTCCGTGCCCTTCACCGACGCGTGCGTCATCTCCGAGGGGTAGTTCACGAGCGACTCGACGCCGCCGAGCGACTCGGCGAGCGTGAACAGCTCGGTCGACTCCGCGAACCGCCGCGCCGCCTCTCCCCCTCCCGCGAGGTCGATCGAGACCATGCCGCCGAACCCCGACATCTGCCGTGCCGCGAGGGCGTGGGCGGGATGCGACTCGAGCCCCGGGTACAGCACACGCGCGATCGCGGGGTGCTCGTCGAGGCGCCGCGCGATGGCAAGCGCGTTCTGGCTGTGCCGCTGCATCCGAATACCGAGGGTCTTGATGCCGCGGGTCGTCAGGAACGCGTCGAACGGGCTCGAGACCGCACCGGCGGCGAACTGCGTGAAGCCGACCCGCTCGGCCAGCTCCTCCTGGCCCTCGCCGAACACGAGCGCCCCGCCGACCACGTCGGAGTGCCCGCCGAGGTACTTCGTGGTCGAGTGCACGACCACGTGCCCGCCGAGGGCGAGCGGCTGCTGCAGCGCCGGCGACGCGAAGGTGTTGTCGACGACGACGAGCACGCCGGCCTCGTCGCCGAGCTCGGCGAGCGCCGCGACATCCGAGATCTTCATCAACGGGTTGGACGGCGTCTCGACCCAGAGCACCCTGGTGGTGCCGAGCTCGATCGCGTCGCGGACGGCGTCGAGGTCGCTGGTGTCGACCGTCGTGTGGCGCACGCCCCAGTCGCCGAGGACGCGGCGGATGAGCCGATGCGTGCCGCCGTAGACGTCGTTGCCGATCACCACGTGGTCGCCGGGCGTCAGCACGGTGCGCAGCAGCGCATCCTCCGCGGCGAGGCCCGACGCGAACGACAGGCCGCGGATGCCGCCCTCGAGCGCCGCGAGCTGGGTCTCGAGCGCGGTGCGCGTCGGGTTACCGCCGCGCGAGTACTCGTACCCGCCGCGGAGGTGGCCGATGCCGTCCTGCGCGTACGTGGAGGTGACGTGGATCGGCGGGATGACGTCGCCCGTCGTCGGGTCGGGGTCCTGCCCGGCGTGGACCGCGCGGGTGTCGAAGCGGGCGTCGTGGTGCATCGGTCGGCCTTTCAGGAGGAGAGGTAGGTCAGCAGGTCGGTGCGGGTGACCACGCCGAGCGCCTTGCCGCCGTCGGTGACGAGCATCGCGGGCCGGTCGCCGAACGCGTGCCGCGCGGTCGCGACGGGTTCGTTCACGCCGATGAGCGGCAGCGGCTCGCCGACCACTGTCGAGACCTCGTCGGTGAGCTTCACGCGCCCCGAGAACACCTGGTCGAGCAGCTCGCCCTCGTGCAGTGCGCCGAGCACCTCGCCGAGCACGACGGGCGGCTCGGCCGACAGGACGACCAGCTGCGAGACGCCCGTCTCGGTCATGCGGTCGATCGCCTCGCGCACCGTGTCGTTCGGATGCACGTACACGAGCGGGGCCGTGCGATCGGCCTTGGCGTCGAGGAGGTTGCGAACCGTGTGCCCCGCGGGCGCGTTCCCGAACCCGTACGCGCGCAGCCACTTGTCGTTGAAGATCTTGCCGAGATACCCGCGGCCCGAGTCGGGCAACAGCACCACGAAGACGTCGTCGGGCCCGGCGGATGCCGCGGCCTTCAGCGCCGCGACGACCGCCATGCCGCTCGACCCGCCGACGAGGATGCCCTCCTCGCGCGCGAGCCTGCGGGTCATCGCGAACGACTCGGCGTCGGAGACGGCGATGATCTCGTGCGGCACGCTCGGGTCGTACGCACTCGGCCAGAAGTCCTCGCCGACGCCCTCGACGAAGTACGGCCGACCGGTGCCGCCGGAGTAGACCGAGCCCTCGGGGTCGGCGCCGATGATGCGCACGCGATCGCCCGACACCTCGCGGAGGTACCGGCCGGTGCCCGTGATCGTGCCGCCCGTGCCGACGCCGGCCACGAAGTGCGTGATCCGCCCGTCGGTGTCGCGCCAGATCTCGGGACCCGTGGTCTCGTAGTGCGACAGCGGCCCGTTGGGGTTGGAGTACTGGTCGGGCTTGAACGCGCCGGGGATCTCGCGCGCGAGCCGGTCGGAGACGCCGTAGTACGACTCGGGGCTGTCGGGCGCGACCGCGGTGGGCGTCACGACCACCTCGGCGCCGTACGCCTTCAGCACGTTGCGCTTGTCCTCCGACACCTTGTCGGGGCAGACGAAGACGCACTTGTAGCCGCGCTGCTGCGCGACGAGCGCGAGGCCGACGCCGGTGTTGCCTGAAGTGGGCTCGACGATCGTGCCACCCGGCTTCAGCTTGCCCTCGCGTTCGGCGGCGTCGATGATGCGCGCCGCGATGCGGTCCTTCGCAGAGCCGCCGGGGTTGAAGTACTCGAGCTTGACCAGCACCGTGGCATCCGTCACTCCCTCGGTCACGCGGTGGAGCCTGACGAGCGGGGTGTCGCCCACGAGTTCGGTGATGTTCTCTGCGTACTTCATGCCGGTGTGTTCATCCTCTGGTGGAGTGCGTCTGAGCGGCGCCCGGAATCGGCGCGCGACGCATGGGTAGGTGTCGCCTGCCTAGTAGCGACGACAACACCGAGGCGAGAAGCTCACCCGGCCAGCCTAGCGGGTGGCGGATGACGCATGGCAGGCTCTTCCGAGCATGCGTTCGTATACTCGGGGCAATCCCCCGCACGAGGAAGGCCCTGGCGTGAGCGCGACCCAGCCCGGCAAGAAGCCCACCGTCAAGCAGCAACGCGCCATCGAGCGCGAGCGCAAGCTCGAGGAGTTCAAGAAGCGCGAGGCGCGCATGAAGCGCAACCGCCGCATCGCGATCTGGAGCTCGGTCGCCGTCGGCGTCGTCATCGTCGCACTCATCGTGACGTCGGTCGTGCTGACGCCGCGGCCCGCGAGCTACAGCGCCGGCGGCACGGGCGCCGAGATCGAGGGCGTCGAGACCTTCGAGAACACGTCCGAGCACGTCGAGACCGCGGTCGACTACCCGCAGACGCCCCCCGCGGGCGGCCAGCACAACCCGGCATGGCTGAACTGCGGCATCTACGAGGAGCCCGTGCCGAACGAGAACGCCGTGCACTCGATGGAGCACGGGGCCATCTGGGTGACCTACGACGCCGAGACGCTCTCCGACGACGAGCTCGCCACGCTCAAGGAGAAGCTGCCGAGCACCTACGTGATCCTCTCGCCGTTCGACGGCCTGCCCTCGCCGATCGTCCTGAGCGGCTGGAACTCGCAGCTCCAGGTCGACGAGGCCGACGACCCCCGAATCGCCGAGTTCTTCGAGGAGTACTGGCAGAGCCAGGACGTTCCCGAGCCCGGTGCGCTCTGCACCGGCGCCGTCGACGGCCCCGGAAAGGTGTCGTGACCGACGAAGCGGACCGCACTGCGGGCACGCCCCGGACGGAGCGCCCGCGGGGCGGGTTCGGCCGTTGGGCCGTCGTGCTCGCGGCATTCGTCGCCCTGGTCGTCGTCGCCGCCGTCGCCTTCTCGATCGGGCGCCTCTCGACCCTCGGCGACCCGACGCCGTCGAACACGAGCGCCGAGGCCGGGTTCGCCCGCGACATGCAGGTGCACCACCAGCAGGGCGTCGAGCTCGCGATGATCGTGCGCGATGCGACCGAGGACGACGCGACGCGACTGCTCGGGTACGACATCGCGACCACGCAGGCGCAGCAGGCGGGCCAGATGTACGGATGGCTCGCCGAATGGGGCCTGCCGCAGGCCGGGCCCGAGCCCTCGATGACGTGGATGACGCGACCGGCCGACGACGGCGCGACGCACGACGGGCACGGCGACGGCGACTCGGCGCACGAGCCCGGCGAGCCGATGCCCGGTCTCGCCAGCTCCGAGCAGATCGCCGAGCTGCGGTCGCTCGAGGGCGTCGAGGCCGAGCGGATGTTCCTCGAGCTGATGATCGCGCACCACCACGGGGCCGTCGAGATGGCCGAGGCGGTGCTCGCGCGCTCCGACTACCCGGTGGTCGTCTCGCTCGCCGAGTCGATCGTGGCCAGCCAGGCATCGGAGATCGCGCTCATGGAGGACATGCTCGCCGAGCGCTCCTGAGCGGCGTGCGCAGGGCGGGCGCTACGAGCGGCTCGCCGGCACCTCGGGCCGTTCGGCCTGCTGCCGGTAGAGCGACGCGTACACGCCGCCCGACTCGATGAGCTCGGCGTGCGTGCCGCGCTCGGCGATCCGGCCCGCGACGATCACGAAGATGACGTCGGCTGCGACCACCGTCGACAGCCGGTGCGCGATCGCGATCGTGGTGCGCCCCCGCGAGGCGTCGTCGAGCGCGGCCTGCACGACGCGCTCGCTGATCGTGTCGAGGGCGCTCGTGGCCTCGTCGAGCACGAGCACCGCCGGATCCTTCAGCAGCACGCGCGCGATCGCGATGCGCTGCTTCTCGCCGCCGGACAGGCGATAGCCGCGCTCGCCCACGACGGTCTCGTAGCCCTCGGGGAACGACGCGATGGTCTCGTGGATGTTGGCGGCGCGCGCGGCCGCCTCGAGCTCGGTGTCGGTGGCATCGGGCCGCGCGTACCTGAGGTTCTCGGCGATGGTCGCGTGGAACAGGTAGGTCTCCTGGCTCACGATGCCGATGTTCGACATGAGCGACTCCTGCGCGAGGTCGCGCACGTCGACGCCCGCGAACCGCACGGCACCGCTCGACGCCTCGTACAGTCGGGGCACGAGATACGACACCGTCGTCTTGCCGGCGCCGCTCGGCCCCACGAATGCGGCGAACTGGCCCGGCTCGATCGTGAACGACACGTCGTCGAGCGTCGGAGGCTGGTCGCCGTCGGCGTCGGGGTACCGGAACGACACGTGGTCGAACTCGACCCGCCCGAGGAGCGGCTCGCCGGCGGCATCGGTGCCCGAGGGCACCTCGCGCGCGCCCGGCCGGTCGCTGATCGACGGCGTGAGGTCGAGGTACTCGAAGATGCGCGCGAACAGCGCGCTCGAGGTCTGCAGGTCGAGCGCCACGCGCATGAGGCCCATGAGGGGGAACAGCAGGCGCGCCTGCACCGTCGTGAACGCCACGATCGTGCCCGCGGTGATGTCGGTCGCGCCGCCGGTCATCAGCCAGCCCGACACGAGGTAGACGATCGCCGGGATCGACGACATGAAGATCGACACCATCGCGAAGAACCACTGGCCGGTCATCTGCTGCTTGACCTGCAGCGCGATCTGGTTGCCGTTCTCGTCGGCGTAGCGGTCGATCTCGCTGCGCTGCCGCGTGAAGCTCTTCGAGAGCAGGATGCCGCTGACCGAGAGCGTCTCCTGCGTGATCGCGGTCATCTCCGACAGCGACTCCTGCGTCTTCGCGGCGACCCGAGCACGCACCTGCCCGACCCGGCGCTGCGCGATCACCATGAACGGCATGAGCACGAGCGCGATCAGCGTGAGCTGCCAGTTGAGCAGGAGCATCGCCACGAACGCCGAGATCACCGTGACCGTGTTGCCGAGGACGCTCGAGACCGTGTTGGTGAGCACGGATGCCACGCCGCCGACGTCGTTCTGCAGTCGCGACTGGATGATGCCCGTCTTCGTGCGGGTGAAGAAGCTGAGCTCCATCGACTGCAGGTGGCTGAAGAGGCGCACTCGCAGGGCGCCCATGACCTTGTTGCCGATCGTCGCGGTGAGGAAGGTCTGCCAGACGCCGAGCAGCGCCGAGACCACGAACACCGCGATCATCGCCGTGACGATCCAGCCGAGGGCGGTGAGGTTCGGCTCGCCGATGCCGCCGTCGCCGTCGGTCGGGAACAGCGCGTCGTCGAACGCCCGCTGCGTGAGCAGCGGCGGGATGACGCTGAGCGCCGCCCCCACGAGGACGAGGATCACGACGACGACGAGCGCCGTCCGATGCGGGCGGAACAGCTCGGCGATGCGGCGGAGCAGGTGCGGGATCTTCGGGGCTTCGGCGTTCTCGGCGCGCTGGGCCGCCTCGTCGGCGCTCGAGATGCGACGGCTCACCCCGCCGCCGCGACCGCCGCCCGGCCTGGCGCCGGGAGGCATCCCGCTGCCGTGCATGCTCATGCATTCACCCTAAGCGGCACCTCCGGCACGCCCGCCCGGCGGGACGCCCCGGGGCCCGGATGTTCGCCGACGGCGTGGCGGACGACGATGGGGCGGATGCCCCGCGACATCCGCCCCATGGTCGACGCGGATGCCGCGGCATCCGCCCGCCGTCAGCCCTTCGTGGCACCCGCCAGGAGGCCGCGGACGAAGTACCGCTGCAGGCTGAAGAACACGATCAGCGGGATCACGATCGAGATGAACGCCGACGCCGTCAGCAGCTGCCAGTCCTGGCCTCTCGTGCCGACCAGCTCGGCCAATCGCTGGGTCAGCGGCGCGACATCCTGTGTGCCGCCCGAGAAGATCAGGGCGACGAGCAGGTCGTTCCACACCCAGATGAACTGGAAGATGGCGAACGATGCCAGCGCCGGGGTGGCGAGCGGGAGCACGATCCGGCCGAAGATCTGGCCGTGCGTCGCGCCGTCGACCCGCGCCGCCTCGATCACGTCGTTCGGGATCTCCGAGATGAAGTTGTGCAGCAGGAAGATCGCGAGCGGCAGGCCGAACATCGCGTGCGCGAGCCACACCGGCGCGTAGTTCTGCTCGGGGATGATCGGGACCACGTCGTGCAACCACGCCTGCATCGGCCGCAGCCACGTCGAGAAGATCTGCAGCAGCGGCACGAGCGCCATCTGGAGCGGCACGATCTGCAGCGCGAACACGAAGATGAACAGCCAGTTCACCCACTTGAACTTGATCCACGCGAACGCGTACGCCGCCATCGACGCGAACACGAGCGTGATGAGCGTGCCGAGCAGGGCGATGGCGATCGAGTTCACGATGTACGCACCGAGCTGGGGCGACGACGACGAGGTCGAGAAGAGCACGGACGAGTAGTTCTCGAGCGTGAGCCCGGGGTTCTGGAAGTAGGTCCACCAGCCGGTCGTGCGGATGAGCTCGGCCGGGCGGAAGGACGAGAGGAAGAGGCCGAACGTCGGGATCGTCCAGAGGATCGCGATGATGAGCGACACGATCGTCGCGGTCCGCGACGTCAGCCGCTTCTTGACGCGTGCGGCCTTGGGCTGGGCGTACTCGGCCTGCTCGGCGGCTTCGAGGGACCCCTGGTCCTTGCCGACCGGGAGGTCGGCCGGGGCGACGCTGCTCATCGGATCTCCCTCTGCTTCCGGAGGACGTTGACGTTGTAGATGACGATCGGGAGCACGAGCAGGAACAGGATGAGCGCGAGCGCCGACCCCCGCCCGATCTCGCTGGCCCGGAACGCCTGCGTGTACATCTCGTTCGCGATGACGCTCGTGTTGAAGTTTCCGGCCGTCATCGTCCGCACGATGTCGAAGACCTTGAGCGTGGCGATCGAGATCGTCGTGAGCACGACCACGAGCGAACCGCGGATGCCCGGGACCGTCACGTTGAGGAACCGCTGCCAGGCGTTGGTGCCGTCGAGCTGGGCCGCCTCGATCTGCTCGGTCGGGACGCCCTTGATCGCCGCGCTCAGCAGGACCATGGCGAACCCGGTCTGGATCCAGATCATCACGACGATGAGGAGGAACGTGTTGAGCGGATCGGTCTGCAGCCACTGCACGGGTTCGCCGCCGAACGCCACCACGATCGCGTTCAGGAGGCCGATCTGCTCGCGGTCGCCCGATCGGTACTCGTAGACGAAGCGCCAGATCACGCCGGCGCCGACGAACGAGATCGCGATCGGCATGAACAGCACGACCTTGTAGTACTTCTCGCCGCGGGACCGGTCGATGAAGACCGCGTAGGCCAATCCGACTGCCGTGGCGAACGTCGGCACGATCGCCACCCAGATGATGGTGTTGATGAGCGTGCGGATGGCGGCCGGCTGCGTGAACGTCCAGATGAAGTTGTCCATCGTCCAGTCGCCGTTCGAATCCTGGAACGCGAGGACGCTGGTGCGGATCGCGGGGTACACGAGTCCGATGATCACGAGGAGCATCGCGGGGGCGAGGAAGCCCGCCAGCTGCCAGTAGTCGCGGCCCTTCTTCGGGGCCTTGTCGATGAAGAAGATGAGGAGGCCGACGACCGCAGCGAGGATCGCGAGCCCCATCACCACCTGCAGGATCTTGCCGATGAGATCGGCCGTGGTCATCGTGCCTCCCGGGTTCGTCGTTGAAGCTGGGGTGCCGAGGGGCGGGGTTCGAACCCCGCCCCTCGATCATGCCGCGTCGCCCCCGCTCAGCGCGAGCGACGCGCGGACGGTCAGTTGGCCGGCCAGGACGCCTCGATCGCGTCGACGGTCTCCTGCGTGCTCTGACCGCCGACCCAGGCCACGATGCCCTTCCAGAAGGAGTCGGCGCCGACGGCACCGGGCATCAGGTCGGATCCGTCGAAGCGGAAGGTCGTCTCGGGATCCTGGAGGATCTCGATCGACTGCACGAGCAGCTCGCTCGACGCGTTCTCGGGGTCGACGCCCGTGTTCGCGCTGATGACGCCGCCCAGGCTCACCCGGTTGTTGGCCCAGGTGTCGCTCGACAGGTAGGTGCGGAACGCCTCGACCTCCTCCGCCTCGCGGAAGGCCACGACGATCTCGCCGCCGCCGGTCACCGACAGCGGGTCGTCGGCGTTGGCCGGCGGGAGCAGGAAGCCGAACACGGTTCCGTCGGAGGCCACGGTGTTCTCCTCGCCGCCCTCGGGGTTCCAGAAGGTCTCGTAGAACGAGGCCTGGTGGTGCAGCGAGCACTCGCCGTCGAGGATCGGCAGGCCGGCGGTCTGGAACGCCTCGGTCACGAGCGTCGACACGTCGCCGATGCCGCCGTTGACCATGTCCTCGCTCTTGAGGTACTCGCCGACGGCGTCGAACGCCTCGGCGATGCGCGGGTCGTTGAACGGGATCTCGTGGGTGACCCACTGGTCGTAGACCTCGGCACCGTGCAGGCGCAGCACGTAGTCCTCGATCCAGTCGGTGCCCGGCCAGCCCGTGGCGTCGCCCGACTCCAGGCCCACGCACCACGGCTTGTGGTCGCCCTCGGCCGCGATCGTGTCGGAGAGCTCCTTGAGCTCGTCGAGAGTCTGCGGGATCTCGTAGCCGTTCTCCTCGAACTCGGCGGGCGAGTACCAGACGTAGCCCTTGATGCTCGCCATGAGCGGAGCGCCGTAGAAGGTGTCCTCGTAGGAGCCGTACTGCTTCCAGTCCTCGGACCAGAACTCGTCGGCGTTCGCCTCGACGGACTCGGACGCCGGGATGAGCCAGCCGCCCGCCGCGAGGCGGTTCATCAGGCCGGGCTGCGGCACGAAGGCGACGTCGGTGGCGTTGCCGCCCTCGGCGAGCACCGCGATCTGGGCCTCGAACTCGCTCGAACCCTGGTACTCGACCGAGATGCCGGTGCAGGTCTCGAAGTCGGCCCACGACTCGTTGAGCCGGTCGGCCTCGAGGTCGAGGATCGTGCCGGACACCGTGACCTCGGCGCCGTCGAATGTGCCGTACTCCTCGTAGTCGCTGCAGTCGACGTCGGCCGCATCCTCGGCAGCGATGTCGCCGGTGCACGCCGTGAGCGTCAAGCCGATCGCAGCGGCCGCGACGACGGGGGCCGCCCACCGGCGATGCCGTGAGAGTCTCATGTCTTCTCCTCATTGAGTGCGGTGCAGGGCGGAGCCGGGAACCGGTTCCAGCGCCCACGCTAGGCGACGAGCGGTCTTGCGGGCAAGAGTGAGGGTGGTCACGATCGGGTGACGGCGCGTCGATCCGGAACCGGTTCCACATCGGCCCGTTCGGGCGTACACTCCGTGTCGCGGGGCCCGATGGAGGGAGGCGAGCATGTCCGCCATCTCCGATGTGGCCCGTCTCGCCGGGGTCTCGAAGTCGACCGCGTCGCGGGCCCTCACGGGCCGGGGCTACGTCTCCGATGCGACGAGACGGCGCGTGGCCGACGCCGCCGCCGAGATCGGCTACATCGCCTCGCCGAACGCGGCGAGCCTCGTCACGGGCCGCACGAAGAACGTCGGCATCGTCATCCCGTTCGTGAACCGGTGGTTCTTCGGCGAGGTGCTCGAGGGCGCCGAGCGCGCGCTCCTCTCGGCGGGCTACGACCTCACGCTCTACAACCTGGCGCTCGAGGGTCCCGAGCGCGACCGGGTGTTCGACTTCTTCCTGTCCCGGAAGCGGGTCGATGCCGTCATCGCGGTCGGCGTCGACCTGACCGACCGCGAGGTCGCAGTGATCGAGCGGCGCGGCAAGCCCATCTTCGCCCTGGGCGGCACCGCCCCCGGCGCGACGCGTCTCGCGATCGACGATCGCGGCGCCGCGGCGCTGGCGGTCGAGCACCTCATCGGGCTCGGGCATGTCAGGATCGCGCACCTGGCCGGCGCCGCGACCGGCTCGGCGGCGCAGAGCGTGCAGCGCCTGCGCACCGCGGGCTTCGACGACGCGATGCGCACCGCGGGCCTGGAACCGTGCGGCGTCGACGGCGGCGTCCTCGCGGCCGAGATGAGCCTGCCGGGCGGCTACACCGCCGGCCTCCAGCTGCTCGGCCACCCCACCGCACGGCCCACCGCGGTCTTCGCCGCCTCCGACGAGCTGGCGTTCGGCGTGATGCGCGCCGCCGAGCGACTCGGCATCGCGGTGCCGGCGGCGCTGTCGGTGATCGGCTTCGACGGGCACGAGTACGCCGAGCTGTTCGGACTGACCACCATCGAGCAGTACCCCGAGGACCAGGGCCGGGCGGCCGTGGAGGCCGTGATGCTTGAGCTCGGCGAATCGGCGCCCTCACCGGGCGACGCCGATGGCGCCATCCCCGCGTTCGATCGCCCGCTCACGACCCGGCTCGTCGTACGCGGAAGCACGACGGCGCCGTCGCGTTGACCCGAGCCCGTCGTCTCAGGGCCAGCCCGGTGGCATCCGCGAGCACCGGCTCGTAGCCTCCGCAACGGGCGACGCGGCACCGATCGGACCGCGCCCGGCCCGTACCGATGAAGGAGGGCACGATGACCACCGAAACCGCTGCCGCCGCGAGCGGGGCGATCTCCCCCGCCGACGGGATCACGCTGCAGAGGCTGGCGCGCGCGGGCGGCTACCGAGGGCCGAACGACGGCGTGCCGGGCCCGAACACCTGGAAGGGCCTGCAGCAGACGGGGAAGGGCTACGGCTACGCCGGACACCTGGACGGCGACCCCGGCCCGGCCACCTGGGATGCGCTCCAGCGCCTCGCCGCCAAGGGCGGGTACACGGGCCCGAACGACGGGGTGATGACCGCCGCGTCGTGGAAGGGCGTCCAGACCGTGCTCGAGGGCTTCGGCTACGCGGGACCCATCGACGGCCACCCGGGGCCGGCCACGAACACGGCGCTCCAGGTGCTCGCTCGCATCGGCGGGTACTTCGGACCCTACGACGGCGTCCTCGGGCCGAACTCGTGGAAGGGCGTGCAGGCGGTGCTCACCGGCACGGGCTACGCCGGTCCCGTCGACGGCGTCCCCGGGCCGAACACGTGGAAGGCGCTGCAGCGCATCGCCCAGCGCGGCGGCTACGCAGGCCCGATCGACGGGGTCCCCGGTCCGGGGACCTATGCCGGGCTGGCCGCGCTCCTCCTGCGGAGCGAGCACGACTGACCCCGCGACGACGGATGCCCCGTGCCGAGCGAGTCGGCACGGGGCATCCGCGTGTTCAGGTGACGCAGGTCACCTCAAGCTGCGAACCCGCTGACGCGGGCGCGGACTACTTGAGGGTGACGGTCGCGCCGGCCTCCTCGAGGGCGGCCTTCGCCTTGTCGGCGGTCTCCTTGTTCGCGCCCTCGAGCACGGCCTTGGGAGCACCGTCGACGACGGCCTTCGCCTCGCCGAGGCCGAGCGAGGTGAGCTCGCGGACGACCTTGATGACCTGGATCTTCTTGTCGCCGGCAGCCTCGAGGACGACGTCGAAGGAGTCCTTCTCCTCGACCTCTTCGGCAGCGGCGCCCGCGCCACCGGCGGCCGGAGCGGCAACCGCGACGGGGGCGGCGGCGGTGACCTCGAAGGTCTCCTCGAACGCCTTGACGAACTCCGAGAGCTCGATGAGGGTCAGGCCCTTGAACTGCTCGAGCAGCTCCTCAGTGGACAGCTTCGCCATGATTTTCTCCTTAGATGTGTTGGTTACTCACCGCTTGAGAGGCTCGCGCCTACGCAGCGGACTCCTGCTTCTCACGCAGCGCGTCGACCGTGCGGACGGCCTTCGACAGCGGTGCGTTGAACAGATATGCGGCTCCGAACAGCGAGGCCTTGAAGGCGCCGGCGAGCTTCGCCAGGAGCACTTCGCGGGACTCGAGGTCGGCGAGCTTGCCTACCTCTTCGGCGGTCAGGGGCTTGCCATCGAAGAAGCCGCCCTTGACCACGAGGAGGGGGTTCGCCTTGGCGAAGTCACGCAGCGACTTCGCGACGGCGACCGGGTCGCCGTGCACGAACGCGATCGCCGACGGGCCCTTGAGCTCGTCGTCGAACGAGGAGATCCCGGCGTTGTTGGCCGCGATCTTCGTCAGCGTGTTCTTCACCACGGCGTAGCTCGCGTCCCCACTGATGGACTTGCGGAGCTCCTTGAGCTTCGCAACAGTGAGGCCGCGGTATTCGGTCAGCAGAACGGCGGTCGAGCTCTCGAACAGGTTCGTGAGTTCGGCAACCGAGGCTTCCTTGTTCGCCATGGCCACTCCTTGTGAATTCAACGTGCATCGCGGAGGCGGTGCACGGCCTGGAGCGCTGGAAACTCATGAGCGTCGAGCAAATGAAAAGAGCTCCGGCGCAGTTGCGCGGAGCTCGGCCCGATCGAACGGGAAGTCTTCGTCACACCTGCGCGGGCACTTGCATTCGCAAGACTTCGGTCGCGAGCCTTTCGGCGCACGACAACCAGCGGTCTTCGGCTCCGTCAAGGGTAACGGATGTCGCGGCCGCCGCCAAATCGCGCCCGCGCCCGCGCCCCCATCCCTTTCTCAGGACGATCCGCGCGGATCGCACCGTATTCAGGACGGCACGCCGCCCGATTGGGGCGTGCCCGGGCGTTTCACCTGAGAAGGGAATAGTTGACCGAGGTCTACTTGTCAGGTATTGTTGACCTCTGTCAACGATTTCAGGAGCTCAATGACCGACACGGTTCGCCCCCTCCCACCGCTCTCCGACAACGGCATGACGCACCGCGAGGTGCTCACCGCGCTGTCGGGCCTGCTGCTCGGCATGTTCGTGTCGATGCTCGCGTCGACCGTCGTCGGCACCTCGCTGCCGCTGATCATCTCCGACCTCGAGGGCGACCAGTCCGCCTTCACCTGGGTCGTCACTGCGACCCTGCTCGCCACCACGGTCTCCACGCCCATCTGGGGCAAGCTCGCCGACCTCTTCGATCGCAAGCTCCTGCTGCAGCTCGCGCTCGTCATCTTCGTCGTCGCGTCGGCCGTCGCCGGCTTCTCGCAGGACACCGGCACGCTCATCACGATGCGCGTCTTCCAGGGCCTCGGCGCCGGCGGACTCGCGGCACTCAGCCAGATCGTGATGGCCGACATCATCAGCCCGCGCGAGCGCGGCCGCTACGCGGGTCTGTTCGGTGCGGTCATGGCCGTGGCCACGGTGGGCGGTCCGCTGCTCGGCGGCGTCATCACCGACGGCCTCGGCTGGCGCTGGAACTTCTTCGTCGGCCTGCCGATCGCGATCGTCGCGCTCGTGCTGCTGCAGCGCACGCTGCACCTGCCCAAGCGGCCGAGGGCGAAGGTCTCGATCGACTACGTCGGCATCGTCCTGATCTCCGCCGGCGTCTCACTGCTCCTGCTCTGGGTGACCTTCGCCGGATCGGAGTTCGAGTGGATCTCGATGCCGAGCCTGTTCATGGTCGGCGGCGCGGTGCTGCTGCTCGCGGTCGCGATCGTCGTCGAGCTCCGCGTGCCGGAGCCCGTGATCCCGCTCGGCCTGTTCCGCGACCGCACGTTCACGCTCTCGGTGATCGCGTCGATCTCGGTCGGCGTGGCGATGTTCGGCACCGCCGTCTTCCTCAGCCAGTACATGCAGCTCGCACGCGGCGCGACCCCGACCGAGTCAGGTCTGCTGACCATCCCGATGATGGCGGGCGTGCTCATCTCCTCCACCGTGATCGGTGCGCTCGTCAGCCGTCGCGGCAGGTGGAAGGGCTTCATGGTCACGGGCGCCGTGCTCATGATCGCCGGCAGCATCCTGCTCGGGCAGCTCCACTACGACACGCCGTTCTGGTACGTCGGGATCTCGATGTTCGTGCTCGGCGCAGGCGTCGGCATGCTCATGCAGAACCTCGTGCTCGTCGTGCAGAACACCGCCGAGGTGCGGAACCTGGGCGTCGCGACGAGTGCGGTCACGTTCTTCCGCAGCCTCGGCGGCACCGTGGGCGTCGCGGTCATGGGCTCGATCCTCGGCACCGTCGTCGCCGACTCGATCACGGAGGGCATCGGCGGCCTCCCGCCCGAGCAGCAGCTCGAGGCCGCCCGGACGCTCGGCGGCGGCACCATCCCGCAGATCAGCGAGCTGCCCGGGTTCCTGCGCGTGGTCGTCGAGTCGGCCTACGGCACCGGCGTCGGCAGCGTGTTCCTCGCGGCCGTCCCGCTCGCGATCGTCACGCTGCTCGCGGTGGCCTTCCTCCCGAACATCGGCCTGCGCACGCAGAACGCCGTCCAGCGGGCGAAGGCCGAGGAGGACGCGGAGGAGGATACCGCGATCGGCGCCCGGAGCGCCCGATAGCATGAACGCCATGACCGCCGACCCCGCCGTCGACGAGGCCATCGCGCTCGTCGAGGAGCAGCTCGGCGTGGTGTTCACGCGGGCACGGATGGTCTGGAAGGAAGCGGCCGACCAGATCCATCCGGGCATGCAGCCGGCCGGCTACAAGGTGCTGAGCACGATCGTGCGCCTCGGATCGACGAACGCGCACGTGCTGGCCGACCTGCTCGACATGGACAAGAGCGTCGTGAGCCGTCAGGTGCGCGTGCTCGAGGAGGCGGGGCTCGTCGAGAGCCGCCCCGACGAACGCGACGGGCGGCTCCGCGCGCTCAGCCCCACGGCGACGGCCGCCGAGCGGGTGGGCGCGGTGCGCGCCGCCAACCAGGCCCGCGTCCGCGCGGCACTCGAGCCGCGCTCGGCCGACGAGCTGCGTACCTTCGCCGAGATGCTCCGTGTGCTCGCCGAGGCCTGACCGACGGCGCGCCGTGCAGGCCCCTCAGGCGGGCAGCTCGACCGCGAACTCCGTGCGGCCGGGCTCGCTCTCGACCGAGACCGTGCCGCGGTGCGCCTCGACGACGGCGCGCACGATCGCGAGGCCGAGCCCGGTGCTGCCGGCGCGTCGCGACCGCGAGGCGTCGCCGCGGGCGAAGCGCTCGAACAGGGTGGCGCGCACCGCGGGATCGATGCCGGGGCCGTCGTCGGCCACGGTCACGCGCACGCGTCCGGCCGCGCCATCCGTCGCCGCCACCGGCTGCAGCCGAACGACCACCCTGGTGCCCTCGGGCGTGTGCACGCGGGCGTTGGCGAGGAGGTTCGCCAGCACCTGACGCAGCCGTGACTCGTCGCCGGACACGGTGAGCGGCGCATCGGGCACGGCCACCCGCCAGTCGTGGTCGGGGCCCGCGACCTGCGCGTCGCCGACGGCGTCGACGACGACCTGCCGCAGGTCGACCGGGTCGCGACGGAGCTCGCGCCCCTCGTCGAGCCGTGCGAGCAGCAGCAGGTCCTCGACGAGCTCCGTCATCCGCAGCGACTCCGACTCGATCCGGTCGAGCGCGTGCACCACGTCGGGCGGGAGCTCGCCGCCGTGCAGGCGCGTCAGCTCGGCGTAGCCGCGGATCGACGCGAGCGGCGTACGCAGCTCGTGGCTCGCGTCGGCGACGAAGCGGCGCACCTTGCGCTCCGACAGCTCGCGCGCCGACAGCGAGGCCGACACGTGCTCGAGCATGCGGTTGAACGCGGTCGCCAGCCGGCCCACCTCGGTGCGCTCGTCGTCGACGGGGACGTCCTCCGGCAGCTCCACGTCGCCGCGAGCGAGCGGCAGCTCGGACACCAGGGTCGCCGTCTCGGTCACCTGGTCGAGCGGCTGGAGCGCCCGGCGGACCGTCACCGCACCCAGCGCGAGCGCGCCCGCGAGGCCCGCGAGCGCCACCACCGCGACCGTGACGGCGAGCTGCGTGGTGGTCGCGTTCACCTCGGCGAGCGGGAAGGCGACGACGAACGAGTACCCGCCGTTGGTGGGCGCCGCGATCGCGCGGTACTCCCCGAGTTCGTCGAGCTCGACCGTGACCGGCTCGCGATCGGTCGGGATCGACGCGATCGTCCGGCCGGCCTCCTCGGACAGCTCGCCGATCTCGCCCTCGCGGTCGATCGTGCCGGAGTACATGACCGCGCGGTCGGTGACGAGCGCGGCGATCGCCCCCAGCGGCTGGCCTGGCAGGCGCAGCAGCACGTCGGCGCCCTCGGGCGGGATCGGCAGCGGGCCGCCCGGGTCGTCGAGCGCCCGCCCGGCTCGGTCGATCGCCTGCTCGAGCTGCTGGTCGAGACGCGCGACGAGCTGGTTGTGCAGCGCGGCCACGCTGACGAGACCCACCACCGCGCTCACCAGGGCGACGAGCGCCCCGATCAGGACGAGCAGCCGGCGACGCAGGGTCTTCGGGGCGCGGCGAGGGGCCGCGAGATCCGTCGACCCGACCGCCGCCTCGGCCGCCCCCGCCGCGCTGTCAGCGCGCACCTCGGCGACGGCCTGCCGTGCGGCGGCCGCGTGTCCCGGGTCGCCGGGGCGCGTCATCCGGCGGCTTTCAGCATGTAACCCGCACCGCGCACGGTGTGGATCATGGGCGCGCGCCCCGCGTCGATCTTCTTGCGCAGGTACGAGATGTACAGCTCGACCACGGACTCCTTGCCGCCGAAGTCGTAGTTCCAGACGCGGTCGAGGATCTGCGCCTTCGACAGCACGCGCCGCGGGTTGCGCATGAGGAAGCGGAGCAGCTCGAACTCGGTCGCGGTGAGCTCGATGGGGACGCCGTCGCGCTCGACCTCGTACGAGTCCTCGTCGAGGGAGAGGTCGCCGACGCGCAGCACCGGATCCTTCGCCTGCGCGAGCGTGAGCGTCGAACGGCGGATGAGCCCCCGCAGGCGCGCCACGACCTCCTCGAGGCTGAACGGCTTCGTGACGTAGTCGTCGCCGCCGGCGGTCAGGCCGGCGATGCGGTCGTCGAGCGAGTCCTTCGCGGTGAGGAAGAGCACGGGCGTCTCGGTGCCGTCGGCGCGTACGCGCTGCAGCACCTCGAGCCCGTCGATGTCGGGGAGCATGATGTCGAGGACGATCGCGTCGGGGCGGAACTCCCGGGCGGCCCTGACGGCGCCGAAGCCGTCGGACGCGGTCCGCACCTCCCAGCCCTCGTAGCGGAGGGCCATCTTCAGGAGGTCGGTCAGCGAGCTCTCGTCGTCGACGACCAGCACGCGCACGGCGCTGCCGTCGGCCTTGGCGATGTGCGGGCGGGGCGCGGCGCCGGATGCGGTCGTCGGATGGCTCATGTCATCGAGTATGCGGTCGGGCCTGTGGGTTCCCTATGGGCCGGGCGGATGCCGCCTGTGAGCACTCCATGACGGCGGCGCACGTCGCGGCGAGCCCTCCGCCCGAGTGCCGCTTCATACGCGGGCCATAGGCAGGCCATCGGCGGGCCACAGCACCGCTGCCTAGCGTCACGGGTCGAGCCCATCATCCGGTGGGTGCACCGAGACCTCCGAGGACCCACCATGTTCTTCACCTATCTCCGGCGCGAGCTCGCCGGGCGCCGCAAGCAGACCGCGATCGTCGCGGTCGGCATGGCGCTCGCGATCGCGCTCGTCATGATCGTGAACTCCGTCTCGGCGGGCGTGCGCGACGCGCAGGCCGCCGTGCTCGAGTCCGTGTACGGCGTGGGCACCGACCTGACCGTCTCGCAGGCTCCGGCCGCACCCGGCGAGGGTGAGGGGCCCGGCGGCGTGCGCTTCGAGTTCGGCCAGGAAGACGGCGCGACCGCCGAGGACGGCACCACGACCGAGCTGAGCAACTCGCGGCTGACCGCCGGTCCGGGCTCGTCGACCTTCGACGCGTCGGCACTCGAGACCGTGCAGGCGGTCGACGGGGTCGCCGCGGCATCCGCGACCCTGAGCCTGAACAACGTCACCTTCGACGGCGAGCTGCCCGCCCCTGCGACCGACGGAGGCGAGGCGGCCGAGGGCGACGCGACCATGCCCGCGCCCGGCGAAGGCGGGGCGGGCGACCGCAGCTTCGGCGGCGGCGCGTTCGACGTCTCGAGCACGACCGTCACGGGCATCGACCCCGCGGCCGACGCGGTCGGTCCGCTGAGCTCCGTCGAGCTCGTCGACGGCCGGACGCTCGACGCCGATGACGCCGGCGCGAACGTCGTGGTGCTCGACTCCGACTACGCCACGACCGAGGGCCTCGCCGTCGGCGACACGATCGACCTCGGCGGCACCGAGTTCGAGGTCGTCGGCACCGTGGCCTCGACGTCGGCGGATGCCACGACCGCCTCGAACGCGTACATCCCGCTCGACGTCGCCCAGTCGCTCTCGGGCCTCGAGGGCCAGGTCTCCGACATCGCCGTGCAGGCGGAGTCGGCCGAGGTCATCCCCGACGTGAAGGCCGACCTCGAGGCCGCGCTGCCCCACCAGCAGGTCAGCACGCAGGAGGAACTCGCCGCGTCGGTCTCTGGTTCGCTCGGCTCGGCGAGCACGCTCATCTCGAGCCTCGGCCTGTGGCTGTCGGTCGCGGTGCTGGCGGCGGCGTTCCTCATCGCCATCCTGTTCACCATCCAGGGCGTCACGCGCCGAACGCGCGAGTTCGGCACGCTCAAGGCGATCGGCTGGTCGAACCGCCGCATTACGGGCCAGGTCGCGGGCGAGTCGCTCGTACAGGGCCTCATCGGCGGCGCGGCCGGGATCGTGCTCGGCTTCGCGGGCATCGCGATCGTGAACGCCGTCGCCCCGACGCTCGCCACCGCCTCGACGCCGGAGGCCGCGGCGGCCGCCGGTCCGATGGGCGGCTTCGCCGGCGGCAACCCGTTCGACACTGCCCAGGCGAGCGAGGTCGTGCTGAGCGCGCCCGTGACGGCGACCGTCGTCGCGCTCGCGGTCGGGCTCGCCGTGCTCGGCGGCCTGCTCGCCGGGGCGGTCGGCGGATGGCGCGCCAGCCTGCTGCGCCCCGCCGAGGCGCTCCGCAGCGTCGCGTGACGGATGCCGCGGCATCCGCTCGCCCTCACCTCCCCTGCACGATCCGCACGACGGAAGGAACCACCCCATGTACACCCTCGAGAACGTCTCCAAGACCTACCGGCTGAAGGAACGGCAGGTCGCGGCGCTGAACGACGTGAGCCTGACCATCCCGACGGGGCAGCTCGTCGCGATCCAGGGCCCGACCGGCGGCGGGAAGTCGACGCTGCTGCAACTGCTCGGCGCGCTCGACCGCCCCACGTCGGGCCGGGTCTCGCTCGGCGAGGCCGACCTGTCGGGCATGCCCGATGCGAAGCTCGGCGGCATCCGCGCGAGGGAGATCGGATTCGTCTTCCAGGGCTTCAACCTGATCCCGACGCTCACCGCCCAGGAGAACGTCGAGACGGCCCTCGAGCCGCTCGGCGTGGCGGCCGACGAGCGCCGCCGGCGCGCCACGGCGGCGCTGGAGTCGGTCGGCCTGGGCGACCGCGCCCGCCACGCGCCGAGCGAGCTGTCGGGCGGGCAGCAGCAGCGGGTCGCGATCGCGCGGGCGCTGGTCAAGGAGCCCGAGGTGCTCCTCGCGGACGAGCCCACCGGCAACCTCGACGAGCAGACCCGCGACGAGATCATGGACCTCCTCGAGGGCCTCTGGCGCGACCGCGGGCTCACGCTCGTCATCGTCACGCACGACTCCGCCGTCGCGAGGCGCGCGGAGCGGCGGCTCCACCTCACGCACGGAACGGTGACCGAGCGGGCGTAGCTGCGAGCGGATGTCGCGGGCTCGCCCTCCGCCCGCGGCATCCGCTCACCCTTCGCAGGTGGTCGGGGTCGACGTAGACTCGCCCCGACGGCACATCCCGGAGGGACCATGGAGCTCGCGGCATCGACGGCGGCGGAGTCGGCTGCGGGCGAGCGGTATCTCCTCATCGCCGACATCTCGGGGTTCTCCTCGTTCCTCGCGAGCGTCGAGGAGGCGCACGGCGTCGACTTCAGCGAGGGGATCCCGATCGCCTACTCGCTGCTCGCGGAGTTGCTCGACAGCGTGAGCACCGGCGTGGGGCCCGAGTTCGCGCTCGTGAAGCTCGAGGGCGACGCGGTGTTCGCGTGCGCCTCCGGCGGGTCGCTCGACGGCGCCGGCGATCGCGTGCTCGAGCGCATCGCGACCATGTACGACGAGTTCCTCGCCGCTCGGACGCGGGCCACGCCAGGACCCGAGCACATCTGCACCGCCTGCCCGAACGTGGCCTACCTCGACCTCAAGGTGATCCTGCACCGCGGGGTCTGCGTGCGGCACGGCGTCGGCGGCGGCAGCGACCTGCTCGGTCCCGCGGTCACGGTCGCGCACCGGCTGCTGAAGAACGGCATCCGGGAGCGGATCGGGTACCGGCCGTACCTGTTCGTGACGGATGCCGCGGCCTCACGGCTCGGCCTCGCCGGCGTGGGCCTCGCCCACGAGGAGCGGTACCCCGATGCCGCCGAGGTGCGAGGCTCGATCCTCGACTTGCGCGAACCTCTCGCGCCGCTCGCCCCGGTCGCGTAGCTGCCGGAAGCAGCGAATCCCGGGTTCGCGCGGATGCATCCGCACGAACCCGGGATTCGGCGTGTCACTGGTTGGAGAAGGCCGCGTCGAACGAGGCGGTCGGGCGCGGCCAGATGAGCGAGCGCACGAACTCGAGCGCCTGAGGCCCGCCGTGCAGGCGGTCCATGCCGGCGTCCTCCCACTCGACCGAGATCGGGCCGGTGTAGCCGATCGCGTCGAGCGCACGGAACGCGTCCTCCCAGGGCACGTCGCCGTGCCCGGTCGAGACGAAGTCCCAGCCGCGGCGCGGGTCGCCCCAGGGCAGGTGCGAGCCGAGGATGCCGCTGCGGCTGTTCGCGGTGCGGATGCGCGTGTCCTTGCAGTCGACGTGGTAGATCCGGTCCTTGAAGTCCCAGATGAAGCCGACCGGGTCGACGCCCTGCCACATCATGTGGCTCGGGTCCCAGTTGAAGCCGAACGCCGGGCGACGGTCGATCGCCTCGAGCGTGCGGACGCTGGTCCAGTGGTCGTACGCGATCTCCGATGGGTGCACCTCGTGCGCGAACCGCACGCCCTCGTCGTCGAACACGTCGAGGATCGGGTTCCATCGGTTCGCGAAGTCCTCGTAGCCGGCGTCGATGACCGAGGCGGGCACGGGCGGGAACATCGCCACGTACTGCCAGATCTTCGAGCCGGTGAAGCCGACGACGGTGTCGACGCCGAGCTTGCGGGCGACGCGGGCGGTGCGCTTGAGGTCCTCCGCGGCGCGCTGCCGCACGCCCTCGGCGTCGCCGTCGCCCCACGTGTACGGGCGCACGATCGCCTGGTGACGGAAGTCGATCGGGTCGTCGCAGACCGCCTGGCCGGTGAGGTGGTTCGAGATCGCATAGACCTTCAGGTCGTAGCGCTTCAGGAGCTCCAGCTTCTCCTTCAGGTAGCCGGGCTCCTCGTCGGCGAGCTTCGTGTCGAGGTGGTCGCCGCCGACGCCGATCTCGAGGCCGTCGTAGCCCCACTCGGAGGCCAGGCGCGCGACCTCCTCGAACGGCAGGTCGGCCCACTGGCCGGTGAAGAGGGTGACGGGATGCGTCGTGGCGGGCGTGTCGGTCATGCTCGGATCCTTTCGTGGGGTTCGGACGTCGTGGCGGCCCCCAGCCCCTGCCACTGGAGGACGAGGTCGCGGACCTCGGTCGCGTGCACGCGGTCGCCGACTCCGTCGAGGAAGCGCGGGTCGGAGGCGAGCAGGAGCGGGGTGTCGGCGGCGGAGTCGGGCAGGCGACCGTGCGTGCCTCGCACGCACGAGGGGTCGAGCGGGACGGTGCTCATCGCGTAGCGCAGCCCCAGCTTCTTGCGGACGAGGTTGCCGGCGGCCTTGGCCTTCGCGAGCCGGTCGGCGGGGTCGAAGAACAGCTCGGCCGGGTCGTAGCCGGGCTTGCGGTGGATATCGACGCCGCGCGCGTACTCGGGTGCGCGATCGTCGTCGAGCCAGAAGTAGTAGGTGAACCAGGCTCCCGGTGCGGCCACCACGACGAGCTCGCCCGACCGGGCGTGGTCCAGCCCGTACCGGGCCTGTGCCTCGCGGTCGAGCACCTCGTCGACCCCGTCGAGGTCGCGCAGGAGCGCCGCGACCCGCGGCACGTCGGCGGGATCGGGGACGTACACGTGCGCAACCTGGTGGTCGGCGACCGCGAACGCGCGCGAGGTCCACGGGTCGAGCTGCTCGCGGCCGTCCTGCACGTACACCTCGAGCAGGCCCGCGCGGCGCAGCACCCGGTTGACGTCGACCGGGTGGTCGGCCCGGGCGATGCCGTACTCGGCGAGTGCGACGACCGTGACGTCCTGCGCCTCGGCCTGGTCGAGCAGCGGCGCCATCGCGGCGTCCAGCTCGGCGGCGGCCCGTGCGGCCTCGGGCCCGTCGGGCCCGGACCGCTGCAGGTCGTAGTCGAGGTGCGGCAGGTAGGCCATCGTGAGGTCGGGGGTGTCCGGGTCGGCGAGCACGCGGCGGGTCGCGTCGACGATCCACTGCGTGGAGCGGATGGACGCGGTGGGGCCCCAGTACTGGAACAGCGGGAACTCGCCGAGCTCCTCCCGCAGCTCGTCGTGCAGGCGCGGCGGACGCGCGTAGAAGTCGGGCGACTTTCGTCCGTCGGCGTGGTAGATCGGACGCGGCGTGACCGTGAGGTCGGTCGTCGCGCCCATCGCGTACCACCAGCCGAGGTTCGCGCTCGTGTACTCGCCGCCGTGCCGGCGGCGGGCGGTCTCCCAGAGCTTCTCGCCCTCGACCAGGCGGTTGTGCTGGCGCCACAGCAGCACGTCGCCCAGGCCGCGGAAGTACCATCCGTTGCCCACGATGCCGTGGCTCGAGGGCATCGCGCCGGTCAGCACCGACGACTGCACTGAGCAGGTGACGGCGGGCAGCACGGTGCCGAGCTCGGCACGACCCCCGGCCCGCGCCATCCGGTTCAGCCGCGGCATGTGCCGGAGCGCGTCGGCGGTCAGGCCGACGACGTCGAGGAGCAGCACCTTGCCGCTCATGCCGGCTGCCCCGTCCGCTCGAGCAGCTCGGCCGCGGCCCAACGCAGCTCGGCGGCGATGCCGTCGACGAGGTCCACCGGCCCGCCCGGCAGCACCGACCACGTGTACGTCTCGACATCGACGTGGAGCTGGTCGACGGGCTGCACCTCGCGCACCGCCGCGAGCGCGGTACGCAGCACGTCGGTCGTCGACGACAGCGGCGCCTCGGGCTGGAGGTGCAGCGGCACGTGGAAGTGCACGCGCCACGGCGCCGTCGCGGGCAGCGCGTCGAGCGCCTCGGGCAGGTCGTCGACGCGGATGACGCCGCCGGCCGCGTCCTCGCGGACCTGGTGCAGGTAGCGGTCCTCCGCGTAGGCGCCGACCGCTCGCCGCGCCTCCGGATCGGCGGGCCGTTCGACGTGGAGCGCGGCCGACGCCTGCACCTTCACGACCCGGATGCCGGCGTCGGCGATGCGCGCCACCGCCGCCGACGGGTCGGCGAACGACACCGCCAGGTGGCACGTGTCGAGGCAGACGCCGATGTGGTCGAGGTCGACGCGGTCGCGGTGCGAGGCGAGCCACGCGACGACGTCGTCGACGTCGTCGAGCACGCAGCCCGGCTCGGGCTCGATCGCGATGCGGATGGTGCGACCCGCCTCGGCTCGGATGGCCCGGAGCTCCGCACCGAGCGCGACGAGCGCGGCCGTCGCCGCGCGATCGGCCTCGTCGTCCCATCCCTCGCGCCAGCCCAGCGGCAGCGTCGAGATCGACCCCTCGGCACCCTCCGGCAGCAGCGCGGCCAGCACCCGCGCCGCGTCGATCGTGAACTCGAGACGCGCCGGGTCGGTCCAGTCGGGTCGGTAGACGTCGAGCTTCACGACCTCGGCATGGAACGCCTCGTACGGGAACGCGTTCAGGGTGCGGACCTCGAGCCCGTTCCGGTCGAGCGCCGCGCGCAGGCGCTCGACCGCGGCGGGCTCGGTCGCGAGCCGCGCCGCGAGCGGGGCGGGCAGCCACAGGCCGACGCCGAGCGTGTCGAGGCCGGCGGCGAGCCGAGCCGGCCCGGCGTACGCGTCGAGCTGGCGGATGACGCCGTCGAGATCCTCGGCGGGATGCACGTTGGTGCAGTACGAGAGGTGCATCAGCGCGCCGCCCCGGGCACGGCCGGCGCCGCGACATCCGCTGCGCCCCGCAGGATCGAGTTGCCCGAGAACAGCTCGGGCTCGCTCGCGAGGTCGAAGCCGTGCAGCGGCGTGAGGTCGAGCCGTCCGCTCTGCGCGAAGAAGTCGACCGGGTTCTGCCAGAGCACGGCGTCGACGTCGGCATCGTCGAAGCCCGCATCGAGCATGGCGGCGCCGGTCTTCGCCGTGAGCAGCGGGTCGGAGCGACCCCAGTCGGCCGCGGAGTTCACGAGCACGTGCTCGGTGCCGAACCGCTGGAGCAACGCGACCATGCGCTGCGGGTCCATCTTGGTGTCGGGGTAGATCGAGAAGCCCATCCAGGCGCCGCTCTCCTTCACCATCTCGATCGTGACCTCGTTGAGGTGGTCGAGCACGACGAGCTCGGGCGCGATGCCAGAGTGCGCGATCACCTCGAGCGTGCGGCGCGTTCCGTGCTTCTTGTCGCGGTGCGGTGTGTGGACGATCACGGGCAGGCCGTGCTCGATCGCGAGCGCGAGGTGCGCCTCGAGCACCTCATCCTCCTCGGGCGTCATCGAGTCGTAGCCCGTCTCGCCGATCGCCACGACCGACTCCCGCCCGAGGAACCGGGGCAGCTCGGCCATGACCTCGCGGCAGCGCGGGTCGTTCGCCTCCTTCGGGTTCAGCGCGAGCGCGCAGTGGTGACGGATGCCGAACTGCGAGGCGCGGAACCGCTCCCAGCCGGTCAGCGCGTCGAAGTAGTCGACGTAGGAGCCGACGTTCGTGCGCGGCTGGCCGAGCCAGAAGGACGGCTCGACGAGCGCGCGCACCCCGGCCGCGTACATGGCCTCGTAGTCGTCGGTCGTGCGAGATGACATGTGGATGTGCGGGTCGAAGATGCGCATGTCAGCGGCCTCCCTCTCGTGATGCGTCGGCCGCCGGCAGCAGCGACCGCAGGTCGTCGGGGACGGGACGGCCGGCGGCCTCCCGCTCCTCCGCGAGGTCCTCGGCCATGCGCGCGAGCTCGGCGTCCTTCCGCTCGTCGAGCCCGGCGACGACCGCGATCGGCACGCCCATGAAGACGAGCTTCACGACGCCGTGCCGCCAGTCGTGGTCGGGCAGGTACCGGGCGGCGAACGCGCCCATCGCGGTCCCGACGAGCCGCGGGTCGTTGGCCCGGAGGGCGTCCTTCACGATCCCCACGCCCGTGTTGCGCAGCGGTTCGTCCGCCGGCGCCGACGAGGCGAGCCCGTTCAGCTCGTCGAGCACGCGGATGCGCTCCTCGGTGTCGCCGTCGCGATAGCGCGCTCCGATGCGGTCGGTCCCCTCCATGCGTCTCACCCGATCCTCTCGATGACGTCGTTCATGCGTGCGATGCTCTCGGCCGCGACTCGCGGCGCCGCGTGCGAGTGCCGCGGCAGCTCGATCGCGGCGACGCCGGCGTAGCCCAGCTCGGCGAGCGTGCGGAACGCCAGGTCGAGGTCGACCACGCCCGTGCCGAGCTCGAGGTGCTCGTGCGCCCGCGGCAGCATGTCGTCGACCTGGACGTTGACGAGCAGGTCGCCCGCCGCGCGGAGGGCCCCGTCGACGCCGTCGGGCTCGACGACGACGCAGTGACCGAGGTCGACCGTGATGCCGAGTTCGGGCGGGTCTCCGAGCTCGCCCCGCAGCCGCAGCGCATCGGCCACGGTCTCGACGAGCATGCCCGGTTCGGGCTCGAATCCGAGCCGGACCCCGGCCGCGCGGGCCGCGGCGACGACGGGGCGCAGGTTCGCGACGAGGCGCTGCCACGCGACCTCCGCCGCGACGCCCTCGGGCAGGACACCCGACCACAGCGACACGCACTCCGCCCCGAGCACCTCCGCGACCTCGACCGCCCGCACCAGGAAGGCGACCCGCGCCGCCGCCTCGGCGTCGTCGTCGAGCAGGTTGGGCCGGTGCTTGCGCGCGGGGTCGAGCACGTACCGCGCGCCGGTCTCGACGACCACGCGGAGGCCCCGCCGTTCGAGCTCGTCGCGGAGCGCGACCGCCCGGTCGAGCCATCCGTCGCCGAACGCGTCGAAGTGCGGATGACCCAGCGTCAGCGCGACGGCGTCGTAGCCGTTGGACTGCAGCAGGTCGAGCGCGTCGTGGAGCGGGTGGTCGGCGAGGCCGTTCGTGCCGTAGCCGAGCAGAGGCCGAGGGCGGGCGGAGGTCGAGGTCGAGCTCACGTGATGTCACGACCCTTCGCGGGGCGGCGGCCCCGGAGCGCGGAGACCGCGTCGATCGCGAGCAGCACGAGCGCGTCGACCGGTCGACCGGCCCGCGCGGTGAGCGCGGCCTGCAGCGGGATCATGGCGAGGATGCCGCGCCGGGTGGCCGTGCGCACCACGGGGGCGTCGGGCGAGCCGACCGCCTCGACCTGCGCGCGCAGGGTCGGTACCGCGAACCGTGCCGCGGCGGCGACCGAGACGAGGCCCGCGGCGGTCGGCTCGGGACGGACCGTGGCCGCGGCGGTCGCGATCGTCGCGAGCGACGCGGCGACGGCGGTGGCCGGCCGGGTGCCGTGCACCTCGCCGCGGGCGAGCGCGGTGACGCTCGCGGTGTGCGCCGCCATCACGAGCGCGGGGCGCACGGCGTCGGCGGCGCGCTCGCGACCCGAGCCGAGGAGCACGTCGAGGCCGCGGCAGGCGCCCATGACGACCGGACCCGACCAGCCGTGCTTCGCGACGAGGTCGTAGGTCCAGATGGATGCCGCCAGCGGGACCGCGACGGCGAGCGAGCTCCGCCCGCCGGTGAGCCCGGCGACGGCGACGCCGGCCACCGTCAGTGCGCCGGCGACGGCGAATGCGGAGCGCCTCGAGATCCGGCCGGACGGAATCGGGCGCTCGGGCCGTTCGACGCGGTCGAGCTCGGCGTCGGCGGCATCGTTCAGCGCCATGCCGCCCCAGTACAGCAGCACCGACGCGACAGGCAGGCCCAGCCTGGGCCGCAACCCCGTGCGACCCGCGGTGGCCATGCCGGCGGTCGCGTCGCCGAGGACCGTGAGGCCGGCGGGTGCGCGGACGAGCTGGAGGAAGGTGGAACCGTCCACCGTCAGGCCACCTGCGCCGAGGTCCTCCGCACCGCCGTGCGCAGCGCCCACGAGACGAGCTCGTCGGCCTGGCGCGCGAAGGCGTGCTCATCGCTGCCCCACGGGTCCTTGAAGAAGTAGCCGAGCTCGGCGATCGGGCCGGCGAGGCCGGCCTCGTCGGCGAGCGCGAGCAGTCGCGCGAGGTCGATCACGAGCGGGGCGGCGAGGGTCGAATCGTAGGCGGTCCAGGTCGTCTGGAGCGTGATGCGCGTGTCGAGGAAGCCCTCGGCGTGCACGTGGTCCCACGCGGTCTTCACGTCGCCGAGATCGGGCACGTTGTCGATGTGCAGCGGCGTGACGACGTCGTGGCCGAGCAGGTCGTGCAGGCCGCGGTTCTTCGAGGCGAGCTTCGACTCGACCGCGGCCGGGTCGGCGAGCGTCGCACCGTCGCCGCCACCGAGCAGGTTCGCGCCGGCCCACGACATCACGCGCATGCCGCGCGAGGAGAACATGGGGGCGAGCACGGTGCGCAGCAGGGTCTCGCCGGTCTTGCCATCCTGGCCGGCGATGGGGACGCCCGCCTCGAGGGCGACGTCGTGCAGGGCGGGGATGCCGAGCGAGATCGACGGGGTGAAGCAGACGTACGGGGCACCGGCCTCCGACACGGCGGCGAGCGCGGAGAGCGTGCTCGACGGGACCAGCTCGGCGCCCTCCTCGGCGAGGGCGGCCGCGAGCGCGTCGCGGTCGTGGAACTCGGGACGGTCGGCGGGCAGCGGCTCGGTCGACGCGACGTCGATCACCACGACGCGGCGGAGGCCGTGCCGCTCGCGGAACGAGCGGATGTCGTCGGCGCGCAGCCGGATCTCGCGCTGCTGGGAGCCGCGCGCCCGGCGGGGGATGACGCGGATCTCGGCGTCGGCGGCCTCGAGCCGGCTCGCGACGGCCTCGACCGTGGCGGAGGAGATCATGCCGCCCGCGGCGAGGCGACGGGCGCGTTCGAGGAGCGGCGTGTCGTCGACGTCGTGGCCGCCGACGACGAAGTCGTCGAAGCCGGGCAGCGGCACACCCTCGAAGGCGGTGCCGGCCGTGACCAGGCCCACCGGCCGGGCCACGCCCTCGGCCAGGGCCGCCAAGCCGATCGTCGCCGTGGTCGCGACGCTGCCGCGTGCACCGACGAACCAGACTCCCGTACGACCTTCGTTCATCGTCGAACCACTCCTCATCCGTGTGCACCGTTGCGCCGGGACGTCCGCGTCGCGACTCGCCCGCTCCGACGCTAGCGGAGGTTGCATCCTCGGTCAAACAGAAGTCGCATGATCTGCGCGGTAACTTGCGCAGTCGTCGACTGAAGTCAGGACTCGCGTCCGGGAACGCCCCGGGCGATGACCCTGAGGTACGCATCGAGGCCCTCGGTCACGCCCGCTCCGTCGAGCGCGGCCGCCGCGGCCGCAGCGTGCCGGACGATCAGACCGCGGTGCCGCTCGAGCGCACCCGACTCGCGCATCACGGCGCGCACGCGCTCGACACCCGCCTCGCTGAGGTCGGCGCGGCCCACCTCCCGTTCGAGCAGTTCGCGGACCTCCGGCGCGGCGCCCTCGAGCGCCAGTTGAAGCAGCCGGGTCCGCTTGCCTCCGCGAACGTCGGAGCTCGTGGACTTGCCCGTGCGCTCGGGATCGCCGAAGACCGCGAGCTCGTCGTCCTTGAGCTGGTACGCGACGCCCAGGTGGCGCCCGTACTCCGAGAGCGCCGCGAGCACCGCGCCGTCGGCGCGTCCCGACGCCATCGCGCCGAGCCGCAAGGGCAGGATCACGCTGTAGCCGGCGGTCTTCAACTCGGCCATCCGGATGGGCAGCGCGCGCACCGGCGGCAGCTGCTCGCTCCGGACGTCCATGAGCTCGCCCGCGATGGCCGCATCGAGCGAGGACAGCAGCTCGAGCACGAGCGCGATCCGGGTCTCGGCGACGACCGGCGCGCCGGCGAGGGCGCGCACGCTCGCACTGATCGCCAGGTCGCCGGCGAGCAGGGCGGCGGAGGTCGCCTGCCGGTCGGCGACCTCGGCGCCCGCGCCGGCCGAGGCCCATGCCGCGCGGACGCTGCCGGCCACGTTCAGCCGTCCGTGCCGCCGGTCGTCGCCGTCGATCAGGTCGTCGTGGATGCACAGACCCGTGTGCAGCAGCTGGACCGAGGCGCCGAGCGCGTCGCACACCTCGGCCGAGTCGCCGCCCATCCCGAGGTACGCGGCGATCGCGAGCCGGGCCCGCAGCTGCTTCCCGCCGCCCTGCGCGGCGAGCAGGTCGATCAGCTCGCGGGGCTCGGGATCGGATCCGGCCGCCGAGGCGGCGAGGGAACTCCACGTGCGGGCCACGGCGCCCGTCGTCCGTGCCACGGCCAGGCCGACGCGCTCGACGAGCTCGGCCTCGGCATCGGACTGGGCGAGCGTGCGCGCGCCCGCGACCGCGCCGGCGGCGACCCCGCCGGACGACCCGGCGGATCCCCCGTCGTCGCCATGCGTCCGGACGGCGTACGCCCGTTCCTGCAGCGACATGGTCCTCTCCTCCCCGCCCGGCGCATCGTCGCACCGGGCCGAACGGCGCGGACGGCCCGGATCAGTCCGCCGCGCCGACGACGCCCACCCAGGCGCCGTCCGTTCCCGAGCTGTGCTCGACCGCGTCGAGCACGCGCTGCACGTGCAGTCCGTCGGCGAACGAGGGCTGCGGCGCGGTGCCGGCGGCGATCGCGTCCACGAAGTCCTTCGCCTGGTTGGCGAAGCCGTGCTCGTAGCCGAGCATGTGGCCGGCCGGCCACCAGGCGTCGACCCAGGGGTGCCCGGGCTCGGTCACGATGATGGTCTTGAAGCCCTGCTCGACGGCGGGCTCGGTGGCATCGTAGAACTCGAGCGCGTTCAGGTTCTCGAGGTCGAAGGCGATCGCGCCCTGCGAGCCCGACACCTCGACCCTCAGCGAGTTCTTGCGCCCCGTCGCCATGCGCGACGCCTCGAACGTGCCGAGCGCGCCGGAGCCGAACCGGCCGCGGAACAGGGCGACGTCGTCGACGGTCACCTCACCGTACTCGGTCGCCGGGTCGACGGAGGCGGAGCCGGCGATGGCTCCGGAACTGGGGGCCGTCGCGAGGGGGCGGCGGCGCACGAAGGTCTCGAGGACGCCCGAGACCTCGCCCAGCCGCAGGCCGGTCATGTACTCGGCGAGGTCGACCGCGTGGGCGCCGATGTCGCCGAGCGCGCCGGAGCCCGCGCGGTCCTTCTCGAGGCGCCAGGTCATCGGTGCGGCCGGGTCGACGAGCCAGTCCTGCAGGTACGACGCGCGGACGTGTCGCACCTCTCCGATCCGGCCGTCGGCGATGAGCTTCCGGGCGAACGCGGTGGCGGGGACGCGCCGGTAGGTGAAGCCCAGCATCGAGCGGATGCCGCGTTCCGACGCGGCCTCGGCCGCCCGGGTCATGGCCTCGGCCTCCGCGGTCGAGTTGGCGAGCGGCTTCTCGCAGAGCACGTGCTTGCCGGCTTCGAGCGCGGCGATCGCGATCTCGGCGTGGCTGTCGCCCGGGGTGACGATGTCGACGACGTCGATGTCGTCGCGTTCGACGACCTCGCGCCAGTCGACCGAGGTCTCCTGCCAGCCCCACTTCTCGGCCGCCTCGGCGACGTGCGCCGGGCGCCGTCCGACGAGGACCTCCATCGTCGGCCGGACCGGGAGGTCGAAGAACCTCGGAGCCACGCGCCATCCCTGCGAGTGGGCGGCGCCCATGAAGCCGTTGCCCACCATCGCGACGCGAAGTCGTTCACCCATGCGGATCGAAGCCGCCTTTCTGTGTAGGGGGAGGCCGGGCGTCCGGAGCGGACGCCCGGCCTCGGGGTGTTCGGATCAGGACTCGAACGCGTACTCGATGTACTCGTCGACGTTGTCGGCCGTGACGACCGGCGCGTCGAGCACGATGCGGTTCGGGACGCTCGGCGTGTACAGGTCGCTCATGGTCTTGCCCTGGGCGATCAGGCGCGCGAGGGCGATGCCGTCGGCCGCCTGGGTGGACGGGTAGATGACCGTGGCCTCGAGCACCGAGTCACCCGACTCGATCGCCCGCATCGCGTTCGCGCTGCCGGCGCCGCCGACCATGAAGAACTCGTCGCGACCCGCGGCCTCGATGGCGGCGAGCACGCCGACGCCCTGGTCGTCGTCGTGGTTCCAGATCGCGTCGATCTGCGGTGCCGCCGAGAGCAGCTGCGAGGTCACGGCCTCGCCGCCCTGGATGGTGAAGTCGGCGGCGACCCGGTTGGAGACCTCGAGGCCGCAGTCGGACAGCGCGTCGGCGAAGCCCTGCGAGCGGTCCTGCGTGAGCGGCAGCGAGTCGATGCCGGCGATCTCGGCGACCACCGCATCCTCCTGGCCCTCGAGGCGCTCGCAGATGTACGTGCCCGCGGACACGCCCATGCCGTAGTTGTCGCCGAGGATCGTGGCGCGGGCCGCGAACGGGCTCGAGAACTCGCGGTCGACGTTGATGACGGGGATGCCGGCCTCCATGGCCTGGGTCGCGACCTCGGTCAGCGCCGCACCGTCGGTGGGCAGCAGCACGATGGCGTCGACGCCGTCGTTGATGAAGGTCTCGACCTGGCTGATCTGGAGGTTGGCGTCGTTCGTGCCCTCCGCGACGCGCAGCTCGACGTCGTCGTAGGACTCGGCCGCAGCGAGGGCGGCGGAGTTGATCGCACCGAGCCAGCCGTGGTCGGCCGCGGGGCCCGAGAAGCCGATGACGACGGTGTCGCCCGACGCCGCGTTCTCCTCGGCCGAGTTCTGGTTCTCGGTGACGCTCGACTCCGCGCCTCCCGCGGTGCAGCCCGCGAGCAGGCCGGCGACCGCGAGCGAGGCTCCGGCCATGACGAAGGCGCGAGCACGTGACGTGCGCTTGACGCTCATTGTTGTTGTCCTCTCGTTGGATGTGACGCAGCGCCGCCAGGTGGACTGTCATCCACCCGAGTGCGACCACACCCGACGGAGTCCACGTTGACGTTCCGCCACCGTAGCAGAAGATCCCCGCCCGTGCGCAACTTATGTGAGGTGAGCGTCAAAAGTTCGCGGGCCCGCACTGGTGCGGCTCGCAAGGGGGATGTACAGAGGAGAAAACTCGGCGCAAGATGAGACTTGCTTCGGAGCGCGAACCGGTTATGATTTCCGAGTGATCAAAGACGACCATTCTCCGGCATTACTCCGAATGAGCGGCATCTCGAAGAGCTTCGCGGGCGTGCAGGCGCTCAAGGGCGTCGACCTCGAGATCGCCGCGGGCGAGGTGCACTGCATCCTCGGCCAGAACGGCGCGGGCAAGTCGACGTTGATCAAGACGCTCGCCGGCGCCCACACCCCCGACGAGGGCACAATCCTCTGGAACGGCGAGGAGGTGAGCCCCTCCTCCCCGCAGGACGCGATCGAGCTCGGCATCGCGACCATGTACCAGGAGCTCGACGTGGTCGACGGCCTGTCGATCGCCGAGAACATCTTCCTGGGGCACGAACTCGCCGTCGGCGGGGTGCTCCGCACCGGTGAGGCGAACGCGCGCACGCGCGAGCTGCTCAAGCGCCTCGGCCACGCGAACCTCTCCCCCACGCGCGAGGTCGGCTCGCTGAGCGCGGCGAACAAGCAGATCGTCAGCATGGCGCGCGCCCTCTCGCACGACACGAAGCTGATCATCATGGACGAGCCCTCCGCGGTGCTCGACAGCGAGGAGGTCAAGAACCTCTTCCGCGTGGTCCGCGAGCTCACCGCCGCCGGCATCGCCGTGGTCTACATCACGCACCGACTGGAGGAGATCCGCGAGATCGGCGACCGCATCACCGTCCTGAAGGACGGCAGGAGCACGGCCAACGGACTGCCCGTCGCGGGCACGCCGACCTCCGAGCTGATCCGGCTGATGACCGGCCGTGCCGTGGCGAACGTGTTCCCGCCCGCGACGCCGGTCGAGCCGTCCGCGCCCGTCAGGCTCGAGGTCGAGGGGCTCACCCTCGACGGGGTGTTCCACGACGTCAGCTTCAGCGTTCGGGCCGGTGAGATCGTGGGCCTCGCGGGACTGGTCGGCTCCGGCCGGTCCGAGATCCTCGAGACCATCTACGGCGCCCGCCGCTCCAGCGCCGGCTCGGTCCGCGTGGGCGGCCGCGGTCTCAAGCGCGGCTCGGTCCGCGATGCCGTGAAGGCCGGCGTCGGGCTCTCACCCGAGGAGCGCAAGAGCCAGGGGCTGCTGCTCGACGAGCCGATCTACCAGAACGTCACGCTCGCCTCGTTCGCGCGCTACGCGCGCGGCGGCTTCGTCAACGAGCGCGCCGAGCGGAAGGTCGCGCAGGAGCAGATCTCCGCCCTGCAGCTGCGCCCGGCCGACCCCGACCGTGCCGCGCGCACGCTCTCCGGCGGCAACCAGCAGAAGATCCTGCTGGCCCGATGGCTCGTCAACCGCACCTCGGTGCTGCTGCTCGACGAGCCCACCCGCGGGGTCGACGTCGGCGCCCGCGCCGAGATCTACGCCCTCATCCGCAAGCTCGCGGCCAACGGCGACGCCGTCGTCATCGTCTCGAGCGAGATCGAAGAAGTCCTCGGCCTGGCCGACACGGTCCTCGTCATCGCCGACGGCCGCGTGCTCAGCACCGTGAAGGCAGACCAGATCGACGAGCACCAGGTGCTCGACCTCATCATGGAAGGAACCGCCGCGTGAGCGAGCACCAGCAGACCATCTCCCCCGCCCAGACCGAACCGGCGGCACCGCCGCCCACCGAGCGGAAGTTCTCCGCGAAGACGCTGCTCAGCGGCTCGGTCGGCCGCAACCTCGGCCTGATCCTGGCCCTCGCCGCCCTCTTCGTGGTCGGCGCGATCACCGCAGGCGACCGCTTCACCGACATCGACAACATCCTGGTGATCCTCCGCCTGGCCTCGATCATCGGCGTGATCTCGATCGGCATGACGTTCGTGATCATCGGCGGCGGCATCGACCTCTCGGTCGGCTCGGTCATGGGCCTGGCCTCCGTCGTGGCGACGCTCTCGGCCGTGCAGGCCGCCGCCGAGAACTCGACCTGGCTCGTCATGGTGTTCGTCGCGCTCGCGGTGGGCCTCGCCGCGGGCTTCATCAACGGCATCGTGATCGCGTACGGCAAGGTCGTCGCGTTCATGGCCACGCTCGCCATGCTCGTCGCCGCGCGCGGACTCGCCGAGATTCTCGCCAACCGCACCACCCAGGTCGTGCGCATCCCCGAGTTCATCGAGTTCATGAACCTCGACCTGCTCGGTGTGGACATGCTGATCTGGATCTTCGTCCTCGTCGCCGGCGCCGGCTGGATCCTGCTCAACCGCACCACCTTCGGCCGCCGCACGATCGCGATCGGCGGCAACCGCGAGGCGGCACGCCTGGCCGGCCTCGCCGTGCGCCGCCACACCATCTACCTCTATGCGCTCGCGGGCCTGACCGCCGGCATCGCCGCGGTCATGATCCTCGGCCGCACCACCGCCGGCACCTCCACCCACGGCACCCTGTACGAGCTCGACGCGATCGCCGCGGTCGTGGTCGGCGGCACGCTCCTCGCGGGCGGTCGCGGCACCATCACCGGCACCGTGTTCGGCGTGCTCATCTTCGCCACCCTCACCAACGTGTTCACGCAGAACAACCTCTCCACCTCGGTCCAGGCCGTGGCCAAGGGCGTCATCATCGTGATCGCCGTGCTGCTCCAGCAGCGCTTCTCCGGGCAGGGATCGCGATCGCAGTAGTGCCCGTTCATCCGGGGCGGCCGAAGGCCTCCAGTGCATGCGAAGCCATGCGAGTTACGACACGTGCTATGGGAGAATCAACGGATGACTGACGTAAGTGCGGGTGGGTCTCGGCCACACGTGAATGCGCTGGGTTCGACCGCGATGAGCGATCTGTTCCAGATCCTCCGCGACGGTCAGCCGCGCACGCGGAGCGAGCTCGCCGCCGTCACGGGCCTCGCCCGCACGACCGTCGCGATGCGGATCGACGCGCTCACCGACCTCGGCCTCGTGGGGCCCGTCGGCGAGGCCGCGTCGACCGGCGGTCGCCCCTCCTCGCTGTTCGCGATCACCGCGAGCGGCCGGTACGTGATCGGCGTCGACATCGGCGCCTCGCACGTGCGGGTGGCCCTCAGCGACATCACCGGCCGCGTGCTCGAGGAGACGAACTCGGTCATCGCCGTCTCCGAGGGCCCCCGCGTCGTGCTCGACGTGGCCGTCGCATCGGCTCGCGATCTCATCGAGCGCGCCGGTCGTCGCACCGACGACCTGCTCGCGATCGGGATCGGCGTGCCGGGGCCGGTCGAGTTCAGCTCGGGCCGGCCGATCAACCCGCCGATCATGCCCGGCTGGGACCGGTTCGACGTCGCCGGATGGATCCGCCAGGAGTTCGACGTCCCGGTCCTCGTCGACAACGACGTGAACATCATGGCGCTGGGTGAGCGCGAGCGCGCCTGGCCCGACGTCGACCACCTGCTGTTCGTCAAGATCGCGACCGGGATCGGCGCCGGCGTCATCTCGGGCGGCTTCCTCCAGCGCGGAGCGCAGGGCACGGCGGGCGACATCGGCCACGTCTACGTCTCGCGCGGCGCCGAGATCGCCTGCAACTGCGGCAACTTCGGCTGCCTCGAGGCGCTCGCCTCGGGCAGCGCGATCGCCCGGGCGCTCACCGCCGAGGGCATCCCGGCGAAGAACTCGCGTGACGTCGTCGACCTGGTCAAGAACGGCAACGTCAAGGCCATCCAGGCGGTCCGGCAGGCCGGGCGCGACATCGGCGAGGTGCTCACGACCTGCCTCAGCCTGATGAACCCGTCGGTGATCGTGCTCGGCGGCGCGATGGCCGAGGCCGGCGAGCACCTGATCGCGGGCGTCCGCGAAGTCGTGTACCGCCGCTCCATGCCCCTGGCGACGGAATCGCTGCACATCACGCTCTCGCAGACCGGGGCCGACGCGGCGGTCCTCGGCGCGACCATGCTGGCGATCCACCACTCGCTCTCCCCGGCCAACATCGAGGCGATGATCGCCGCCTCCTCGGCCGGGCTCATGCGCGCGGTCAAGTAGCGCCGCGCCGCGCGTCCCCGGCGACCGTCCGACGGGGACGGTCGGCGGTAGCGTTGAGGGGTGACCGACACCCCGTTCGCGCTCTTCGACCTCGAGTCGGTCGCGCCGCGCGTCGCGTCGGCACTCCGCGAGCCGTCGCACCCGCACGAGCGCCGCATCGTGGCCGATGCGGGCGACCGGGTGGCGTGGCTGCGGGCCCGCTCGCGGGGAGTGACGGCGACGGATGCCGCGAAGCTCGCGTCCGCCGCATCCGTCCGTGCCGCCGCGAACGAGAAGCTGTACGGCACGCCGGGCCGCGGGTTCGGCGGGAGCCGGTACACCGACCACGGCCGCGAGCGCGAGCCCGTGATCGCGGCATGGGTGCAGCAGGAGCACGGCATCGCTCCGTCGAGCCTGCTGTTCCATGCCGAGCGCGACGAGCGCCACCTCGCGACGCCCGACGGGCTCCGGGTCGCGGGGGGCGGCGCCGTCGAGCTGTGCGAGATCAAGACGACGTCCAAGTCGTGGCGGGCCATCCCCCGCGGATACCTCCGTCAGGTGTGGTGGCAGCAGTACGTGCTCGGCGCCGAGCGCACGCTCGTGGTCTGGGAGCTGCACGACGGTTTCAGGCCCGTCGCCGATCCGCAGTGTCGCTGGGTCGACCGCGACGAGAACCAGATCGCGCAGCTCGTGCGACTGGCCGACCTGCTGCTCGAGGCGATCCGGCCGCAGCCCGGCGCCCCCGAGCCGGTCGGCTACCGCGAGTCGCCCGGCCGTGCCTTCTACCGCCCCGGGCCGCTCGCGTGAGCTTCGTGCTCCTGCACGGCCTCGGCGCCGACCGGAGCCAGCCGCTCGCGCTGTTCGGGCCGGTGCTCTCCGAGCTCGGCGTGCCGTCCGCGTCGATCGCGGCGCCCGACGTGCGGGCGCATGGCGCGTCCACGCTCGTCGGCGAACCGGCCGACTTCGCGCTCGACCGGCTCGCGCACGAGGTCGCCGCGGCGGCCGCCGGCGAGCTGGGCCGCGCACGCGGCGAGGCCGGAGCATCCCGAGGCCTCGCTTCGCCCGTCACCCTGATCGGCATCTCGATGGGCGCCGCGCTCGCGCTGCGGATCTGCCTGCTCGGGCTCCTGCCCGTCGATCGCGCCGTCTTCGTCCGACCCGCGTTCGGCGACCGCTCGCTGCCCGCGAACCTCCGGGCGTTCCCGGTCATCGGCGAACTGCTGCGCGAGTTCGGACCCGACGAGGGCGCCGAGCGGTTCCGGCGCACCGAGCCGTACCTGCGCGTCGCACGCGAGTCGCCGGCCGGGGGGCGCGGCCTGCTCGCGCAGTTCAGGGCGCCGGATGCCTCGCGGCGGGCGATCCGGCTCGTCGAGATCCCGCGCAATCGCGCGTTCGCGCACGACGCCGAGCTGGCCGGCCTCGCCCGGGGCGGCATCCGTTCGCTCGTGGTCGGCGCGCCGCGCGACCCGGCGCATCCATTGGCGCTGGCCGAGCGCTGGGCGGCCGGGCTCGGCGCGCCGCTCGAGCGGGTTCCGCCGCGCGATGACGGGCAGCCCGCCCAGGATGCCGCGATGCGCGCCATCGTCCGCGACCGGCTCAGCGGGCGCTGACGGATTCGTCGACGCGTTCGGGCTCGACGGTCGCGACCTCGCGGGGCCACGGCGTGCGACTCAGCGCGCGCATGCGACATCCCCTCTCGACGCAGCAGTGCTCGCAGCCTAACCTGCCCCAGAATGGAGCGACGGGAGGCGAGCGGATGGCGGATGCGATGCGGGCACTGGTGGTCGACGCGACGGGCGAGGGCGCGCAGCTGCACCCCGCCGAGGTGCCGAGACCGGTCCGCGTGAGCGACGAGGTGCTCGTGCGCGTGGTGGCCGCCGGCGTCAACCCGATCGACCGCAAGACGAAGCTCGGTCGCGGCGTGTCCGCCGCGATCCCGTCGTACCCCGCCGTGCTCGGCCTCGACTTCGCCGGGGTCGTCGAACAGGTGCCCTACGCCGCGCACCCCCTGCAGGTCGGCGACCACGTGTACGGCATGGCGCGCGTGCCGCGCACCTCCGGCAGTTACGCCGAGTTCGTCAGCGTCTCGTCGCTGAGCGTCGCGCCCATGCCGACCGCGATCGGCTTCGTCGAGGCGGCGGGCGTGCCCTGCGCCGCGCTCACCGCGTGGGGCGCGGTCGTCGACGTCGCCCGCGCACACGACGGCCAGCGGATGCTGGTGCATGCGGGCGCCGGCGGCGTCGGCCACTTCGCGGTGCAGCTCGCGAGCTACTTCGGGGCTCACGTCACCGCGACGGGGTCGGCTCGCAACGCCGAGTTCCTGACGTCGCTCGGCGCGGATCGCGTGATCGACTACACGAGCGAACGCTTCGAAGAGGTGCTGGCCGACCAGGATGTGGTGATCGACCTCATCGGGAACGTCGCGGACGACACGGGCACGCGTTCGCTCCGGGTACTGCGTCGAGGCGGGCTCGTGGTGAACGTGCCCAGCCATTCGTGGCCGGCCATGGCCGAGGAGGCCGCGGCCGCCGGCGTGCGGGCGACCGGGTACTCGGTACCGCCCGACGGGCGGACGCTCGCGGTGATCACGCGGCTCATCGACGACGGGTCCATCCGCGTGCACGTCGACGGCGAGTACCCGCTCGAGGAGGGCGAGGCCGCGCATCGGCGCCTCGGCGAGGGACACGTGCGCGGCAAGCTCGTGCTGCGCGTGGCGCCCGACCCGTCCTGACGCCCCTCCTCCCCCGGCTCCATCCGTCCCCCGGTTCACAGGAGAATCGGCCGTCCACAGGACGGAATCCGCGCCCGCGTCCTGCGTATCGGCGATTCTCCTGTGAACCGTGTGTGCGGATTCTGCGGCGGGGGTCGGGCGTCGGATGGCTCGGCTAGCGTGACCGACATGAGCGCCGCGCCGTCGATCGTCTGGTTCCGCGACGACCTGCGCGTGGCCGACCACCCCGCGCTGCACGCGGCGGTCGAGCGCGGCGAGCCGATCGTCGCGGTGTACGTGCTCGACGAGGAGTCCGCGGGCATCCGCCCGCTCGGCGGGGCCGCGAAGTGGTGGCTGCACCACTCGCTCGACTCGCTCGCCGCCGACCTGCGAGACCGCGGGGTGCGGCTCGTGCTGCGGCGCGGACCGGCGGGGCGCGTCATCCGCTCGCTCGTCGAGGAGGTCGGCGCGGGCGCCGCGTTCTGGAACCGGCGCTACGGCGGCGCCGAACGCGAGGTCGACACCGCGCTGAAGTCCGAGCTCGCCGATGCCGGGCTCGAGGTGCGCAGCTTCGGCGCATCGCTGCTGTTCGAACCCTGGACGATCCGGACGGGCTCGGGCACCTCGTTCTCGGTGTTCACCCCGTTCTGGAAGGCGTGCCTCGCGGCCGACGAGCCGCGGCATCCGCTGCCAGAGCCCTCCGAGCTCGACGGGTTCGGCGGGCCGTCGGGTCGCGGCGGCCCTGCGAGCGACGACCTCCACGACTGGGGCCTGCTGCCGACGTCGCCCGACTGGGCGGGCGGCCTGCGCGAGACATGGGAACCCGGTGAAGCCGCCGCGCATCGGCGCCTCCGCGACTTCCTCCGCGACGACCTCGCCGACTACGCGACCGGTCGCGACCGCATGGACCGGCAGGTCACGAGCCGGCTGTCTCCGCGCCTGCGCTGGGGCGAGCTGAGCCCGCACCAGGTGTGGCACGCCACGCGCGAGCGCGCCGCCGGCACCGCGGGCGCGCGCAAGTTCCTCTCCGAGGTCGGATGGCGCGAGTTCGCCTGGCACGTGCTCTTCCACTTCCCCGAGCTCGCCACGAAGAACTGGCGGGCCGAGTTCGACGCGTTCCCGTGGCCGCGGCTGCACCCGTCGGCCCTCACCGCGTGGGAGCGCGGGCGCACGGGCATGCCGGTCGTCGACGCCGGGATGCGCGAGCTGTGGCACACCGGCGTGCTGCACAATCGCGTGCGGATGATCACCGCGTCGTTCCTGACCAAGAACCTGCTCATCGACTGGCGGCGCGGCGAGCAGTGGTTCTGGGACACGCTCGTCGACGCCGACCACGCATCGAACCCGTTCGGGTGGCAGTGGGTCGCGGGCTCGGGCGCCGACGCGGCACCCTACTTCCGGGTGTTCAACCCCGAGCTGCAGCGCGAGAAGTTCGACCCCGACGGGGCATACGTGCGCAGGTGGGTGCCCGAGGCGGGCACCGCCGAGTATCCCGACCCGATCGTCGACCTGAAGGAGACGCGCAGCAGGGCCCTCGCCGCCTACGAGCGGGTGAAGGCGACGCGCACCGCGGGTGTGGAGTAGCCGCGCGGCGGCGCCGCGAGTCGGTGGCGCCGCGCTACTCGGCCACCAGACCGCGCTCGAGCACGTAGTCGTGCTCCCAGCGGTCGCCGACGAGGAACCGCTTCGTGCCGACGATCGCGAATCCGTGCTTCTCGTAGAAGCGGATGGCGCGAGCGTTCTCCTGGTTCACGCCGAGCCAGACCACCGGCGCGCCCTCGCGAGCCGCCTCGGCCAGCGTCGCCCGCATGAGCTCGCTCGCGACGCCCTGCCCGTGCGCGGCCGGGTGCGCGTACATCTTGCTCAGCTCGATCGCGGGCCGCGCCGAGACCGCGGCGGCGGCATCGGCGTCGCCGGGCACGCCGTCCCGGGTGCGGACGAGCATCGACCAGCCGACCAGCCCGTCGGTGCCGTCGAGCTCTCCGCGCCACTCCGCGGCGTGCGCGTCGGCGGCGACCGCGACGAGCAGGGTGCGGTCGGGGTCGGCGAGGTACTCGGCGAACCGGTCGCGGGTGAGGTGACGGGCGATGAAGTCCGAGATCGCCTCGGCCGTCGTCGACGGCGGGCATGCGAGGGGGAAGGTCACGGCGGCGAGCGCGGCGAGCGCCCCGGCATCGGCCGGCGCGGCGGGTCGGATCCGGACGGTCACCACCGCACCCTACTCCGAGCCGCGATCGCTCGACGTGCGCCGAGGTCGCGTGAGAGGGTGTCGTCAACCGGCGCGCAGGGGACGCGCGCCGCGGAAGGGGTTTCGCATGTCCGGAGTGCTCGCGGCATCCGTCGACGGCAGGTCGTTCACCACGAGTGCGGGCGAGGGCGCGCCGACCGGCACCCTCGTGCGTCTCGAGACGACGGATGGCGCCTGGCTCGGCCTCGTCGAGGCGGCCGGCGCCGACGGGGCCGAGGTCGGTCGCGTGCTCGGCGTGCTCGATGACGACGGCGGCCTCGACCAGCGGTCGGATGCGCCGTTCCGAAACGCGCACGTGCGACGCGCCGACGCGGCATCCGTCGACGCCCTGTACCGCGCGTCGCACGCGACGCTCGACATCGGCACCATGCTCGCCTCCCCCGGGCCGGCGAAGCTGATCGGCTCCCGGTTCAACCGCCACACGTTCTGGTGCGGCCAGTCGGGTTCCGGCAAGACATATGCGCTCGGCGTCGTGCTCGAACAGGTGATCGCGCACACCGCGCTGCCGGTCGTGGTGTTCGACCCCAACTCCGACTTCGTGCGCCTCGGCGAACTCCGCGAGGGCGTCAGCGGGCCGGATGCCGCGGCCCTCGCCGAACGGACGGTCCGCGTGCTGCGTCCGAACGGGCCCGACCCCCTCCTCGTGCACTTCCGGTCGCTGCCGATCGAGGCCAAGGCCGCCATCCTGCGCCTGGATCCCGTGGCCGACGCACGCGAGTTCAACACGCTGCTGCACTCCGACGAGATCGCGACGGCCCTCGACAAGGACACGCTGCTCGGTGCGCTCCGCGCGTCCGACGATGCGGGCCGGCAGGCGCTCGCGACCCGGATCGAGAACCTCGGCATGCTCGATTGGGAGGTCTGGGCCGGGCCCCGGACGCCCGTGAACGAGATCGTCGCCGAGCGCCCGGATGCCACGGTGCTCGACCTCGGCGGCTTCTCGACGCCCGACCAGCACCTGTCGGTGGCGATCTCGGTGCTCGACGACCTGTGGGCGCGACGCGCCGAGCGCCGCCCGGTGCTGCTCGTGATCGACGAGGCGCACAACCTGTGCTCGCCCGACCTCGTCACCCCGCTCGCCGTCGCCGTGCGCGAGCGGATCATCCAGATCGCCGCAGAGGGCCGCAAGTACGGCCTGTGGCTGCTGCTGTCGACGCAGCGGCCCTCGAAGATCCATCCGGGGATCATCTCGCAGTGCGACAACCTCGCCGTGATGAAGATGAGCTCGCCGGGCGACCTCGCGCAGCTGGGGTCGTACTTCGGCGTCGCGCCGGCCGGGCTGCTCGCGATGTCGCCGTGGTTCCGGCAGGGCGAGGCGCTCTTCGCGGGCGGGTTCGTGCCCGCGCCGACGCTCGTCAAGATCGGCTCGCGCCTCACGCCCGAGGGCGGCGGCGACGTCGGGGTTCCCCTGCGATGACCCCTGGCGGCGCATCCGGCCATCCGCCGTGGCGCCCGCGCCTCGTCGTCGCCGCGGCGTGGGCGGTGGTCGCCGCGGTCGCTGCGGTCCTCGTCGTGCAGCGCTACGCCGACGCGGTGGCCGGCGGACTCGGGATGGACCTCGGCTTCATCCTCGACGCCGCGGCGATCGCCCGCGCGGGCGGCGACGTCTACGACGCCGAGTGGTACACGTACACGCCCCTGCTCGCCTGGCTGCTGACGCCGCTCGCCGGGAGCGCCGCGGCGATGCCGGTGTGGACTGCCGTCGAGCTCGCCTGCGGGGCTCTCGCGGTCGCCCTGGTCGTGATCACCCTGCACGAGCGACTACCGGGATGGCGCGCCCCGCTCGTCGCGGGCGTCGGCGCGGTCACCCTGTTCTACAGCTCGATGCTCTCGATCGAGCTGTTCCTCGGGCAGAACCAGCTGGTCCTGATGGCGATCATCGCGCTCGCGGTGTTCCTGGGCGAGCGCGCGCCCGCCGGCGCCGGGGTCGCGCTCGGCGTGGCCGCGCTCGTCAAGACCTGGCCAGCGGCGCTGCTCCTCTGGTTGCTGCGGGCCGGCCAGCCTCGCAAGGTCCGGGCGCTGCTCGCCGCACTCGCCACGGCCGTCGCGTTCGCCGTCGTGATGGTCGCGGTGTCGGGCTGGGAGGGCATCGGCCGTCTCGTCGATCGCACGTTCCGGCTCAGCCAGCAACCCCTCGACCTGTACTCGGTGTGGTATTTCGCCCGACAGGGCGTTCCGGGCACGGACCTTCCGCTTCCCCTCGCCGAGTCGCCGCCGCTCGGCGTGGCAGTGTCCGTCCTGCTTGCGCTCGGCGTGCTCGGGCTCGTCGCGCTGGTCCTCCTCCGACCGGGCGACCCGTCGCTCGCGATGTGGAACCTCGCGGGTGCGACGATCCTGCTCGTCCCCGTCTCACACCCCTTCTACCAGCTGCTCATGCTTCCCCTGCTCTGGGTGTGGACGGCGATCCTCGTGTCCGCGACCCGCCGTCGTGTCGAGGCGGCGATCGCGGTCGTGGTGCTCGTCGCCTGGTGGTTCGTGGCGTTCCGCCTGCCCGCCCCCGACGGGGGTTGGCCGCAGTTCACCACGGTGGCGCTGACGATCGCCGCATTCGCCGCGTCCACGGTGTTCGCGGCCCGCCTCGACGGCGCGTGCGAGGGAGCGGTGCCATCCCGGGCCGCCGCGGCCCGAGTCCACGCACGCTGACGGGTCGGTTCCCGCCACCCGGCTCCGGAACGATCCGGAGGGCGGCGGGAACCGACCCGTCGAGCTCCAGCTGCTACAGGAAGCGGGCGTAGGCCCCGACCGTCAGGAACGTCGGGAACTCGGGCTCGAGTGCGACCGAACGGAACACCGAGATCGCGTCGTCGAACCGGTCGCCGTCGAAGCGGGGCAGGTCGGCGACGGCCTGCGCCATGATCCGCACGATCGACGTCTGGTCGATGCGCGTTCCCTCGGCGGTGACCGTGTTGTCGTGCAGCCACTGCCACACCTGCGAGCGCGAGATCTCCGCGGTCGCGGCGTCCTCCATCAGATTGTCGATGGCCGCGGCGCCGGTGCCTCGGAGCCACGACTCGATGTACCGGATGGTGATGGAGATGTTGTCGTAGACGCCCGCCTCGGTCACCCGGCCGCCCACTGACGGGATGTCGAGCAGGTCGGCGCCGGTCACATGCACGTCGTCACGCAGGCGGTCGACCTGGTTCGGCCGGTCGCCCAGCACGGCGTCGAACTCGGCGCGGGCGGTCGGGATGAGGTCGGGGTGCGCGACCCACGTGCCGTCGAAGCCATCGGTCGCCTCGCGCCGCTTGTCGGCCGACACCGCGGCGAGCGCGCGCTCGGTCACCTCGGGGTCGCGACGGTTCGGGATGAACGCGCTCATGCCGCCGATCGCGTGCGCGCCGCGCTTGTGGCAGGTCTGCACGAGCAGCTCGGTGTACGCCCGCATGAACGGCACCGTCATGGTGATGGACTTGCGGTCGGGCATGACCCAGCGGCGGCCGCGCGAGCGGAACGTCTTCACGATCGAGAAGATGTAGTCCCAGCGGCCGGCGTTGAGGCCGGCGCAGTGGTCACGCAGTTCGTACAGGATCTCGTCCATCTGGAACGCGGCCTGGATCGTCTCGATGAGCACCGTCGCGCGGACGGTGCTCTGCGGGATGCCGAGGTAGTCCTGCGCGAAGACGAAGATGTCGTTCCAGAGCTTCGCCTCGCGGTGCGACTCGAGCTTCGGCAGGTAGAAGTACGGGCCGCGGCCGGCCGCGATGAGCGCCTGCGCGTTGTGGAAGAAGTACAGGCCGAAGTCGACGAGCGAACCGGAGGCGTGCATCGCACGCCCCGCCCGGTCGTGGAACCGCAGGTGCTTCTCGACGAGATGCCAGCCGCGCGGGCGGAAGACGATCGTCGGCGTCTCGGTCGCGGTGACGCGGTACTCCTTGCCCTCGGGACTCGTGTACTCGAGGTTGCCGCGCAGGAAGTCGAACAGGCTCAGCTGTCCCTCGACGACGTTGGCCCAGGTCGGGCTCGTCGCGTCCTCGTGATCGGCCAGCCACACCTTCGCGCCGGAGTTCAGCGCGTTGATCGCCATCTTGCGGTCGGTGGGGCCGGTGATCTCGACGCGACGATCCTCGAGGCCCGGCCCGGCGCCGGCGACGCGCCACGAGGCGTCGTTGCGGATCCACTCCGTCTCGGGCAGGAACCGCGGGTCGCGGCCGTTCGCGGCGTCGACGCGGGTCTGCAAGCGGATGGCGAGCAGCTCGTGCCGGGTGTGCGCGAACCGGTCGTGCAGCGCGGCGAGGAACTCGAGCGCCTCGGGCGTGAGGATCTCGTCATAGCGCTCGCCGTTCGGCGCGCTGACCTCGAGGTGCGGCTGCACGGTCTCGAAGGCGGGCGCCGTGCGTGCGGGCCGCGGCTCATGGGTGGTCGGTCGGTCGATCGTGATGGTCATGGTCTCGTCTCCTTCGGTCCCGGTGGTCGAGTGCAGTGCGCCGCCACTCGACCACCGAGGTGGTGATCAGTGCTGGAACTGCTCTTCCTCGGTCGATCCGACGAGGGCGAGGGTCGCGCTGTTGGGGTTCAGCGCGGTGGCGATCTGGTCGAAGTAGCCGGTGCCGACCTCGCGCTGGTGGCGCGTGGCGGTGTAGCCGTCGGCCTCGGAGGCGAACTCGGCCTCCTGCAGCTCGACGTAGGCCGACATGTGGCGCTCGTTGTAGTCCTTCGCGAGCGTGAACATGCCGTGGTTCAGGGAGTGGAAGCCCGCCAGGGTGATGAACTGGAACGCGTAGCCCATCGACGCGAGCTCGCGCTGGAACTTCGCGATCTGGTCGTCGTCGAGGTGGCGCTTCCAGTTGAACGACGGCGAGCAGTTGTAGCTCAGGCGCTTGCCGGGGAACTTCGCGTGCACCGCCTCGGCGAAACGGCGCGCGAGCTCGAGGTCGGGCTCCGCCGACTCCACCCACAGGAGGTCGGCGTACTCGGCGTACGCGAGGCCACGGGCGATGACCGGCTCGATGCCGTTCTGCACGTTGTAGAAGCCCTCGGCGGTGCGCTCACCCGTGACGAACGGCTTGTCGCGCTCGTCGTGGTCGCTGGTCAGCAGGGTCGCCGCGAGCGCGTCGGTGCGGGCGATGATGATCGAGGGCACGCCCGCGACATCCGCTGCGAGCCGTGCCGCGTTGATCGTGCGGATGTGCTGCGACGTCGGGATCAGCACCTTGCCGCCCATGTGCCCGCACTTCTTCTCGCTCGCGAGCTGGTCCTCCCAATGGACGCCGGCCGCGCCGGCCTCGATCATCTGGTGCATGAGCTCGTAGGCGTTCAGCGGTCCGCCGAAGCCGGCCTCGGCGTCGGCGACGATGGGCGCCATCCAGTCGCGGTCGTCGGTGCCCTGCTCGACCTGGCCGGCGCGCAGCAGCGCGTTGTTGATGCGACGCACGACGGCGGGGACCGAGTTGGCCGGGTAGAGCGACTGGTCGGGGTACGTCTGGCCCGAGAGGTTCGCGTCGGCGGCGACCTGCCAGCCCGAGAGGTAGATGGCCTTGAGGCCCGCGCGCACCTGCTGCACGGCCTGGTTGCCGGTGAGGGCGCCGAGCGCAGCCGACCACTCCGGGTTCTCCATGGGCTCGAAGGCGGTGCCGGTGTTCTTCTGGATGTTCTCCCACAGCTTCTCGGCGCCGCGACGGGCGAGCGTGCGCTCCTCGCGGACCGGACCGCGGAGGGCGATGACGTCCTCGGCGGTGTAGTCGCGCTTGACCCCCTCCCAGCGGGGGTCGGCGTCCCACTCGAGCTGCAGCTCGGCAGCGGTCTGGATCTGGTCGCCGGGGCGGTTCTCGGTGCTCATCGTCGTGCTCCTTCGGTGCGATGGATGTCTCTGCGAGCCCTTCCGTCGGGTTCGCCGTGGTCCGTGACATCCATGCTGCGGGGCACGCAGGGGGCTCGACCGACGGATCCGGGGGTGAACTTCCCGGGTTCTTCCGCGCCGCGGAACATCCCCGGCGCTGCGCCCCCGCTCGGGCCGTCGAGGGGGGGGGGGGGGGGGGGGGGGGGGGGGGGGTGGGGGAGTGTGGGGGGGTGTCGCGCGTCGTCCGTTGTTCTCCGCCTCCC